>CAZQXY010000151.1:0-5235 GCA_964597455.1 uncultured Desulfovibrionaceae bacterium | reverse complement strand
TGTTCATCATTATGAACAAATTGGAGATGGTTTTCTATGATGTAATAGCCTTAACTACTATACGGAAGGCGGTAGTAAATACTATGAGAATTAGGAGGAAAAAACGTGTATATACCAGATTTTGAATATTATGCGCCAGATAGTACTGCTGAAGCCTGTCAAATGTTGTCACAGTTTGGTGCACGAGCCAAAGTTCTCGCTGGTGGTACCGACATTCTGACCAAGCTGAAAACATTTTCTCCCATTGCACCTGCGCAGATGGAATGCCCCGAAATCATGGTCTCGCTGAAGAACCTGGAGCAATTGAAAAAGATTGAATACGTACCTGGAAAGGGCGTTGTGATTGGAGCCCTCGCAACTCATAATGACTTAGTTAATTCCGAATTATTAAATAATAAATACATGTCTATATCGGAAGCGGCTCACCAAATGGCAAACAACCAGGTTCGCCATCGGGGCACCATTGGCGGCAACCTCATTAATGCCGTTCCTTCAGCTGATCTGCCGCCGATTCTTATTGCCCTTAACGCGACCGTTAAACTGGTCAGTCCGGATGGAGAACGAATTATACCTCTGGAAGAATTATTTTTGGGTGTATGCAAAACATGTTGTGCCGAGGCAGAGATCCTCACCGAAGTGCTCATCCCCGATCAAAAAATGACGGGCAGCAACTACATTAAATTCGGAGCGCGTCGCTCAGGTGCCCTGGCCATTGCCGGAGTTGCTGTTGCCGTAGAGGTCGCAAACAATATCCTCAAAGATGCGCGTATCGTCTCGGGAGCAGTCGCTATTACACCTGTACGGGCTAAAAAAGCCGAAGATTTCCTTAAGGGGAAAGAAATTAGTGCCGAGCTGCTGGAAGAAGCCGGTGTGATAGCCTCAGGGGAATGCAAACCTATCACTGATATCCGGGCATCAGCGGAGTACCGCACTGATCTGGTGCGCATCTTAACGAAACGGGCCTTACGCAAAGCCATCGACCAAGGTCATGTATAAGAAGGGAGAGGTGAAAATTGCAAAACGCTATTAAAGGCAAAGACGGAATAAAACGCTATATGGTTTCCATAACAGTTAACGGTGACGAATATACAAGGGTAATTAAAGCGAACACCTTGCTCGTCAACTTCTTACGGGAAGAGCTTGATCTGACCGGCACGAAAAAAGGGTGCGAAATGGGCGACTGCGGTTCATGTACCGTGCTGCTGAATGGAAAACCGGTAGACTCCTGTATGGTCCTGGCCGTCGAAGTAGATGGTCAGGAAATTACGACTATTGAAGGTGTTGCCTCCGTCGACTCGATGGATACCATCCAGGATGAATTTATCAAAAATGGGGGTCTGCAATGCGGTTATTGCACGCCCGGTATGATCCTCTCGGCCAAAGCTTTGCTGGCGAAGAACCCTAAACCGACAGAACAGGAAGTGCGTGAGGCAATTGCCGGCAACTTATGTCGTTGTACAGGGTACGTTCTTATTGTCAAATCTATCCTGGCCGCTTCCGGCCAGGAAATGACTACTTATTACGAATAAGTCGGATTACGAATAAGTCGAAGTAAGAGTAAGGAGGATAACAAATGAGTATGATGAAGGAATATGCCGATACGAGTAAGCAGGAATATGCTGTTATCGGTAAAAGTAAGCCAAAAATCGACGGCCCGGAGAAAGTCACTGGTGCCGCTAAATACTGCGGGGACCTCAAATTTCCCAACATGCTCTATGGTAAAATGTTGACCAGCCCGCACCCTCATGCCAAAATAATCAGCATTGATACTTCTGAGGCCGAAAAACTGCCCGGTGTCAAAGCCGTAATCACCCATAAGGACGTCCCCAGCAAAAAATACGGAATTAGTCCGGCCCGTTGGGATGAAAATTGTCTGTGTATTGACAAAGTAAGGTATGTTGGCGATAAAGTAGCCGCTGTTGCCTGTGTTGATGAAGAAACCTGTTACAAAGCGCTGGCAGCGATTAAAGTGGAATACGAACTTCTCACTCCGGTCCTTGATTACAGGCACGCTGGAGACGAAGGTATGCCGGATATCCACGAGGAATATCCCGGCAACGTTAACACGGAAATTCACCAGGAATTTGGAGATATCGAAAAGGCTTTTGCCGATGCTTATTATGTACGTAAAGACGTGTTTCAAGGTCAACGTGCTTATCAGTCCCCCATCGAAGCCCATTGCGCAGTCTCTATGTGGAAGAATGATCAGCTTACGATCTATTCCACCACCCAGTCCACCCATTACTTCCAGTATTATATTGCCCGGGAATTCGACATGAAGATGGGCGATGTGCGGATCATCAAGCCTTACATCGGCGGCGGCTTTGGCGGTAAGCTGGAACCTACGGGCTTGGAATTTAACGGGGCTGTGCTGGCCAAAATTACCGGGCGGCCCGTAAAAATGTTCTACGACCGGGCTGATATGTTTTACCATAACCGCGGTCGCCATCAAGGTACCTATGAAATCACCACCGGCGTAGACAAAAATGGTAAAATTCTTGGATGTCATACCAACTTTATGCTGGATGGCGGGGCTTACACCAGTCTGGGGATTGCTACTGCTTATTATGCAGGGGCTCTCCTTCCCCTGACCTACATGTTCGATAACTACAAATTCGATATGTATCGGATGTATACCAATTTACCTGCCTGCGGTGCCCAGCGGGGCCATGGAGCACCCCAGCCCAAATACGCTTTTGAAAGCCATTTAGACAACATTGCCAAACATTTAGGTATTGATCCGCTGGATATTCGCTTAATCAATTGTCGGCAGCCGGACACCACCACCGTTAATAGTTTTGACATACAGTCTTGTGAACTGAGAGAGTGTCTGGATAGAACTGCCGAGCTAACCGACTGGCGGGAGAAAAAGAAAAAAGGTTTGCCAGAAAATACAGGGATTGGAATTACTACCGGCTCCTTCGTCTCTGGAGCAGGTTATCCGATCTACCGTAATGACTGGCCGGATTCTTCCTGTATGATTAGAATGAATGAAGATGGTACTTCCGCCACACTCTATAATACGACCATTGATCTTGGACAGGGATCCGATACCGTCATGTGTCAAATGGCAGCTGAAGCTATGGGCTATCGCTATGAAAATATGAAAATAATATCTGGTGATACGGAAGCAGGGCCCATGGATTTTGGTGCTTATGCCAGCCGGCAAACATTGATGTCCGGGTGGGCAGCCAAACGGGCAGGAGAGGATATCAAAAGACAGGTTCTCGATTTGGCGGCTGTTATGATGGGCCTTCCGGCGGACGATTTGGACGCTCGGGAAGGGATTATCTTCTCGAAGTCGCATCACCACCCCTCAAAATGGCAGCCTCTCACCTATGAAGAGGTTGTCAGTAAGTACTGCAAGACCTATGGACCTCTGATTGGCAAAGGAATGTATAAGGTACACGCCACAGGCGGCACGTTTAAAGGGGCGGCTGTAGGCACATCGCCGGCTTACAGTTTCTGTGTTCAGGCGGCTGAAGTAAAGATCGATGAAGAAACCGGTGAAATTGAGGTCCAAGGATTTTATGACGTTCATGACTGTGGTCAGCCAATCAACCCGACAATGATAAAAGGTCAGGTTCATGGAGCTCTGTACATGGGCATGGCCGAATCATTCTGGGAGGAAGTCCACTTTGATCCCAAGACAGGCGTTTGCCTGAATCCCTCCCTGGGCGGGTACTTATTGCCGACGGCGCTGGATATGCCTAAACAAATAACGAATGAGATAGTGGATAGTTATGAAGTGATGGGACCATGGGGGGTCAAAGAAGTTGGCGAAGGATCAACGAACCCGACCATGGGTTGTTTCAGAAACGCGATTGTTGACGCCATGGGGGTAAGCATTAACGCTACGCCAATAACCTATGAAAAAGTATGGCGGGCTCTGAAGGAGAAGAAAGAGGGAAAAGTGCCGGCCGAAATTCCCATGCCAGCTCCTCCGGCTTCTGCGGCTGTTAAACCTTAGAACCAATCGTCATTAATAAGAAATAACTAATAAGAAATAAGAAGTGACCAAAAAATTGAGCGTTGGGGGCTCTACTTCCAACGCTCAATGCTTCCAACGTTCAATTCATAGCTAACGGAACCATTTGGGCTCCCGTTAGCTATTTTTAACCATTAATTTCTTAATCGCTTGATCAAGCCCCTTAAGGGTTAATTCATACATGGGAAAAATATCGCGCACCATTTTTATTGTTTCGAAACCGTAAATTGATTCCCAGTACTGCTCACGAATAGGATTGAGCCAGACGCAATAGGGAAACTTTTTGGCCAGACGCTGTAACCAGGTAATTCCTGGTTCATCGTTAACAGAATCCCAATAGATGATACCATCGGGCATTAGTAATTCGCTGGGGGCCATGGCCGCATCTCCGACGATGACTATTTTGTAATCTGAGCTTAGCGAATTCAGGATATCCTCAGTTTTAGCTGCTTTTTTGGGATTAATTGCAGCATCATTATAAAGAAGGTCATAAATGCAGTTATGGAAGTAATAGAACTTTAAATCCTTAAAATTGGCTGATTTATGAACCGCTGAGAACAATCTGCTACAGATTCTGGCAAAAGGCGTCATCGAACCACCGATATCCATCAGCAAGATAACCTTCACTGCGTTTTTGCGCGGCCTTGTCCAGACAATCTTTAAGTACCCGGCATTTCTACAAGTTTGATCAATTGTATTTTCTAAATCCAACTCATCTTTGGCTCCATCAAGGCGTGTACTCAGCTTGCGCAAACGGCGTAAAGCGACTTCAAACTGACGTACTCCCAGGGTTTCGTCATGCCGATAAGCTTTATAATTGCGCTCCGCGGCCACCTTCACTGCGGATTGTCCGTGAGACGTTCCTCCAATTCTCATCCCCCCTGGATGAAAACCGGAGTGTCCAAATTGCGAAGTCCCGCCCGTGCCAATCCATTTGGGTCCGCCATGATGAGGTACATCTTGGGCACGCAGACGTTCTCCCAACTCTTTTTTAAGTTTTTTCCAATCCGGCAATTCTAATTGACTTAACAGCAAATCTCGTTCCGCTTTAGAGAACGCTAATGGATTTAAAGGATTTTCCATCCATTCGGCAACCTGATCCAATAGTTGTGGCTGGGTTTCGATCCCTTGAAAATACTTCTGAAAGGCCAGGTCATATTGGTCAAAATGGCTTTCACTTTTAACCAGGACAGCTCTGGCCAGGCAGTAAAACCCGGATAGACTTGCATTAGCTAAACCAAGCGAAA
>CAZQXY010000150.1:0-5254 GCA_964597455.1 uncultured Desulfovibrionaceae bacterium | reverse complement strand
GAAATATTCCTGACAGAACGCCAGGTCGTCAAAGCTCATGGCCAGACCCAGATCGTTTGAAAAAGCCTGCAGTGCAAGCGGGGTTTTCCCGTTAAAACCCTCAAGAATCCGCACATCGTTTGGAAGTGCCGTTTCCATTTTCAAGCTCGAAGGTTTGCCGGGGGAAGCCTCCCGGCATTCAATCGGGTTGATGCAGTAACCCTTAATCTTTTCCAATTCTTCATCGCAAACGTTACCCTTTAAAATTATTACTTTGGCGGAAAAAACATCCGGGCGTTCTCTTTGGGTAAGAATCTGCATGCTTTGGGCCGCTGAATCAGCGCGCTGGTCAAACTGGCCCGGGAGATACTCCAGAGCAAATGCCCTTTCATCCCCGTTCAATGGAAAAGTTTCATCGTAAACCAGGTCCACGGGCGGCTCGGAAAAGACGATCTCCCGCCCCCTGGCGTACTCCTCGTCCGTAATGCCGGAAATATCGTAGCGGTTTAAAATTCTTACATCTTCCAGCCCTTTGATACCCAGGTATTCTTTGAGTTCTTCATACAGGCTGCGGGCTTCTATATCATACCCCTTTCGCTTTTCCACAAATACTCTGCGCACTTTGCTGAACATGAAATACCCCCCATTTTAAATGCATTGCCAACATGAGACACCGGGGCGACACTGGGCGACACTGGGGACGGTTCTCGCTGTCGCATATGCGACAACGAGAACCGTCCCCAGTGTCGCCTTGCTGCCCAGTGCCGCCTAGTGTCGCACTAATATTAACTGCGCCAGGATGCTCACGGCAATTTCTTCAGCGGTAACAGCTTTGATATCCAGGCCGATAGGTGCATGAACCTTTTCCAGTTCTTCTTTAGGAAAGCCTTTTCCCGTCAGATTGCTATAAATTTTTTTGATTTTGGTTTTGCTGCCGATCATCCCCAGGTAACAGGCTCCGGAGAGGAGTGTTTTTTCCAGGGCTATTTCATCTTGTTCGTGGCCGCGTGTTACAATGGTAATATAAGTATTCCCCGTTATCTTCCAGTTCCGCAGCAGTTCCGGTATCTCTCCTACCAGGCATTTATCCGCCGTCGGGAATCTTTCGCTGTTGCAAAATTCATCCCTGTCATCCATCACGGTTACATAGAAACCGACAATTTTAGCCATGGCTGCCAGGGGCTGGGCAATATGCCCCGCACCAATAATAAGAAGCGATTCCGGAGGGGCTATTACATCAATGAAGACGGTAACCTCCCCGCCACAGATCATACCCACCCCCCCGGCTTCTTTATTATCGAGCCTGTATTTCCTCATCTGGGAGGCATTTTTTTTAATGGCATCTACGGCTTCCCGGATCGCTGTCGCCTCAATCGGGCCCAGGGTATTGCCTTCGGGGTCCACCAGCATTTTAAAACCGGTCTTGCCCGGAACCGACCCGGTGGATTCGATGATCGTAACGAGCGCGGCGGGCTCCGCGTTTCCCGCCATCCGGCCAAGGCGTTCAAAAATATCTTTTTCCATCAATTTGTACCACCCCAAAAATATTTTTAGTTGCCGGCGGCAATTACCGGCTAGGCGACAAGTGTAAAATTGCTTCCAGCACCCCTCCCCCTACGGATCTCGCTTTATCAGAAATAGTATGAACGGCTATTTCCGCGCCGCGGGGATCGATATCTCCAATTTTCGCCCCGGGCCCTACCTTCAAGCCGGGATAAAGCAGGCCGCGGAGAACGCCGCCTATTGCCGCTTTTACGGGAATATCGCCTACAAGGGCAACTATCTCGCCCTTTTCAACAAGGTCGCCAATTTTTTTCATGGTTGTAAATTCCCCTGCAGCAGGCGCCCGCAGCACCCTTTCCAACGCAAAGCCCGCAATATTGCCGGGCACACCCGTATTGGGAATAGCGCTGCCATCATAAATTACCCTGCCCAGATCATGGCCCCGCTTGGTTTCAATAACGGCATGAACATCCCTCCCGGCAATAAAACCCGGCCCCAGGCCTATAACAAGGGGGGCATCGCTTATAGAAGTGCCCGTATTTCTTTTAGCCAGGATGGCATCAAGCAGAACATCGGGTTGATAGATTTGTATCAGCTTACCCTCCGGATCAACAAATACCGGTATGATTCGTTTCTTTAGCAGGTCATCTATCTGCTCAGCTTCTTCGATCTCCCGGCAACGTCTCGCTTCAACCCCTTCAATGGATACGGAGCCCTCATAAACGGCGGAAGCAAAAGAAACGCTGCGCCTTACGACAAGCGGTTGCGGCAGCTCCAGCATGACAACATCAAATCCGGCCTGCCACAGGCGGTGGGCCGTCCCGCTGGCCAGATCCCCGGCACCTTTGATCAGTGCTTTAGATGGCAACTGTCTCACCCTTTATCAACTCCTCCATTCACTACTTTGACTGATTTGACGGCTTTAACGGTTTTGACTACTTTTCACTGTATTATGGATACTACCGTCTTCTGAGATACGGCAGAAAATATGCGCATCTTGTTCTCTATTGCCTCATTAAATTGTATCCCAGCTAATATGCTTATGTCAATATCTTATCGAAGTTAGCCCCGCGAAACGATGGCTCAAACTGCCCCGGATTATTCAATCTATACGTAAATTGAAAGATTAACGGGTATTGATTATTCCTGAGTTTAGGACATAGAGTGCAAAAAGACACTGGAACACCAGTATTTTCGAGGGTTTCAGTGCCTTAGAAATGTCCTATTATTTTAATCTGTTTTCAGAATATGTCTGATTGGCGTAGTAAAGTCACGCTATGTTCTTTCCCATAGCTGCGCAACTGGACGTGTTATTCTTTATTCATTTCTGAATGATCCAGCGCAAATTGATAGAACTTTTTGACTGTCCCCAGCAGGCGGAATTTTTTGCGTTTAAGAATGTATAGTTTGCGGACAGCACTATCGCCCAGGGGGAAGGATAATACATAACCCAGACGAACATAATCCTCTACCGATCGTTCCGACATGATGGCAATACCCATATCGGCAGCAACCGCATTTTTGATAGCCAGATAGTCTTCCATTACCGCAACGATATTAGGTTCTGCGCCGGGAGTTAGTTCCTGCAAATAATTCATAAACTCGCGTCTGGTGCCAGAGCCACTTTCCCGCATGATCATGGGATCATTCACCAACCGTTCCACAGGGAAGCAGCCATCATTTGTAAGGCGGCAATATGGGTCGGACACAGGCGTAATCACTACCAGTCGGTCAGTGGCGATCGGCTGGTAATCACATTCAGCGCCAAAGGAGCGGCTACCGCTGAAACCGATATCCGCCTGCTGATTGTTAAGTTTGCGCCCCACTTCTATGCTGTCGCAAAAAATCAAATTGATCCGCACGTCCTGATGAAAACGGCGGAAATTGACCAACAACCCTGGTAATAGGTACTGGGCCGGAACGGATGATGCGGCGATACGGAGCTGCCCTGCATCAGTTCGTCCCTTCATTAGGCTGACCAGTGTTTCTTCCCGTTGATTGAGTGCGGAAAGCGCATAATCAAATAAAGTTTTCCCACCGCTGGTGAGGCGTACTCCTTGTTTATCGCGAATCAGAAGCTGTTGCTCCAGCTCCTCTTCCAATCCATTGATGTGAGCGGTGACCGCAGGCTGAGACAAATGTAGTCTTTCGCCAGCTCGGGAAAAGCTGCCGGTTTCCACCACAGCCACAAATATTTCTAATTGACGAAATTCCATATTACCTCCGCCTTATTTCAGGGTACTTTTGTCAAATATTCCGCCAGCAAGGCGTTGTTAATCAAGGATTTGAGTTGGATCAGGGAGGAATAGCCGTCAGTCAGCCGGTCGATCTCGCCGTTTACTGCCGGGTGATAGTAACCGCCCCGGTTCTGCGCCGTTAGCCCTGCGGCAACTCCCTGTTCCAACAGAGACAGGTTCCGTACTCGCTGATCTTCCGGAATGGGATTGAGCAGCAGCTTAAAAGGGTGAAAGGATCGTTCCAGCCCCGTTGAGAGATAGCCGTCCAGGTTCACATGGACGCTGCGAAATATATAGCCGGTGCAGAGAGCCGTATCCCATCCCAAGACGGCGACGCCATGTTCCCGCAACCAATCCATGGTAGCCTGGATATCCAGCATATCCTTGGGCGAGGTAGCGATCAACGCCACTGGCAGTTGGGCCAGGGCCGGCAGGTCAGGGCACAGCTGTTCACCGGCAATATTACCAATGCCGCCCATTCCGCAGGTGACCGCCAATGGTAATCCCATTTCTTTGCACACAGCCATAGTGCCGGAAGCAGTCAATGCACCGGTAAGCCCTTCCCGCCGAGCCTGTTCCAGCATGGTGCAGTCGATGCGCAGCGCCTGTTGACTGCCACTGCGGAAGGACAGGAATCTATCCATGCCGCCGATCACTATCCGGCCTGCTTCCATCCAGACGATATTGTCTTTATCCACAGGCCACCGCTGTTCCATAGCCTGGTTGCTTATAGAGACCAAACCGTGGGTCAGCAGCGCTGATTCAATAAGAAAGCGGTTTATTTCCAACCCTCCAAGTCATTAATATTATCCACATTAGCCATGGTCAGCGGCAGGTAAATGTAGTTCTCAAAGGTCTGGCCTTCGTTGAGCATCACTGCCATCTGCAAGGCGGCTTCCGTATACTTGGCGCTAGAATAGGACATGGAGCCGGTCATTTTGCCATCAGCAATAGCGGCACGAGCGTCGTCAGTCAAATCTACACCATAAACCAGCACACCGGTGACGCCTTCGGCATCCAAGGCTTCCGCCGCAGCCAAAGCCATTACGTCGTTGCAGGCAAAAATGCCTTTCAGATCCGGATGGGCAGTAAGTAGGTCTTTGGTAGCATCATAGGCCAGAGAAGCGTCCCAGTCACAGTTGATGATACTGACCAGTTCAATCCCTGTGGCGGTTTCCAGAACTTCCTTGGCGCCGTTGGTACGGCCCTCACTCTGACCTGCTCCAGCCAGACCGGACAGGATGGCTACCTGACCGCCTTCTGGCAGCCGGGATATCATGTCTTTGGCCACTGTAGCGCCTTGATCCTTGAAATCAACGGTGATCTTGGCGTCCAGGTGACCGCCTGCCTGAGTTAAGGTGTCCACATCCACACCAGGGCCCAGATTGATGACCTTGATGCCATTCTCGTTACATTTGACGATACCAGGGATGAGGTTGGTGCCATCGATGGGGGAAACAATAATGACGTCGTAATCCATATCTGCCATAGTCATCAAGACGTCCAGCTGGGAAGCGGTATCCCCTTCGGTAGTG
>CAZQXY010000149.1:0-5265 GCA_964597455.1 uncultured Desulfovibrionaceae bacterium | reverse complement strand
GAAGCCGATGGATAACAGCACATAAACACCCGTCACGGCCATGATCCTCTGCCAGAATGGAGGCAGCACCAGGGGAAGCAGCAGCAGCAGGACCACCAGCACCAGCCCGGGACCGATTAAAAACATTATTTCCTTCGGGGAGGAAATGGCATAGATGGAATCCGCTCTTACTTTAACTCCTCGATCCAATCTTTCCTTACGCAGTACCTGCACCATGTTACACCCTCTCTTCAAGTTCTTTCTGCCTTCCGAAGAATCCAGAAGGTCTGGTTATAAGAACAATAATAATCACCAGCAGAGCCACCACAAAATGCCAGTGGGAAGCAACGTACCGCACTGTAAGTATCTGGGCAAAACCGATAAGAAAAGAAGCGTAAACCGCACCTTTCCAGCTTCCCAACCCCCCGCAGACACTCACCGCAATGGCAAAAACCAGTACCTCATAGCCCATTTCCACCGTGATATTACCCACGGGAAGCAGAAATACCCCGCCAACCCCAGCAAATACGGCACCCAGCGCCACGGCAACTGTTGCGGCAACGTCCGAGTCGATTCCCAGGGAGAGGGCAGCCCGCTCGTTCTGTGCTATAGCCTTTAGGGCCAGGCCGATTTTGGTATAAGTGGTAAAAAACCATAAAAAAGCCAGTATTCCCATTCCCCCGAAAATAATGATAATACGCTGGTAATCAATGGTAACCCCTGCAATACTTGTAGAACCGGGGATAAACGGAGGGATCATAAACGCCGCCCCCCGAAGTCCTGACCACCGCAGAAACTCCAGAATTGCCAGGCTGACTCCAAAGGAGGCAATAATCTCCGAGATCGGCATCCCCCGAACGCGAATAAGAACAAACTGGTACAGGGCAGCACCTAGAGCACCGATAAGGATCAGAGACAGAAGAATAGCCAAAAAATAAGGCAACCCCAGCGAATTATAAAAAACCCAGGTCATGTAACCCGTTAGAATAAAAAGGGCACCGTGGGCAAAATTAGGAACCCTGCTGACCCCATAGGCCAGAGCAAAACCGATAGACATCATGATTAGGTTTATACTATTTACGATTCCGTAGATAAGCAGTTCCACGCAGCAAATACCTCCTTATTAATTGATGCAGGTGTTGCCGGCAGTACTAAAGGCTCCCTGCCAGCAACATCTGCTTATCCATACCTATCCAGAACTAATCCTTGAAAGCTGTTTATCTATCCCGCACTTCCTGGCGATAAAACTATTCCATCCAGGGAGGCAGCTTCAGCTCAGAGGTGGTAATAACCGGTGGAAATACAGTCTCCCTTTTACCGTCCTGCCACTGGATAAGCTGGGGAACAGCTCCCTCTTCAGGATCCAGACCGGGTATAATTTGGTGATTTTCGTCAAAACGCACTCTTCCATAAACTCCGATAATATCAGTTTCTTCCAGGGCGGCAGCAACAGCGTCGGGATCGATACTCCCGGCCCTTTCAATAGCCTCCACCAAGGTATAGACCGCCTGGTAGCTGGATGAAGTGCCGAGACCTTCCGGCTCCAGTCCCCACCTGGCCTCGTAAGCCCGGACAAAATCCATGGTTAGGGACGTAGCCTCACAAGGAGCGTTGCCGGCATTTACCAGATGAGCAATAGTATACTCCCCCTTACCTTCTGTGGCATCCCAAAAATCCGGCTGCTCCGCGGCACAGATAAAGCCGATGGGCAGGGCTGGAAGCTCCATGTCGTACCACTGCCTCATCAAGACAGAGCTTTCCGGCATATCCATCCAGATAAAAAGTACCTGCGCACCGAAATCCCTGGCTCTGAAAAGACCATCGGAATAATCCAGGGTCCCCGTAGGATAGACTCTGGGGCCGGTAACACTCCAGCCCCTCTCTTGAAGCTGTTCATTCATGATCTCTCCTCCAGCACGTGCGTGGGCCACATCCTGCACCATGATAGCTACCTTATCAAACCCGTAATCCTCCTGCAGGGAATCGTAAAGGGCAAGCATTTCTCCTACCATGGTTTGAGAATTTCCATGAATACGGAAACAATACTTGTGTTTGTCGTAATCTTCTGCCACCATCTTCTGGAACATGGGAGTCAGGAAACCGGTAGTAAAAATTGTCACCCGTTGGTGCCTGCTGAGAAGATCCATGCCGGCCATAGCAGCCTCCGAACGGGCAGGACCTCCGACAAAAAAGTCAACATTCCGGTCCATGATCAGTCTTTCAATTGCAGAAAGGGCATCGCTGACAGGCACCGAGGGCTCAAGGTCCCTGGTATCCAAAACTTCTACCTGCAGCGGATGCATCACTCCACCTACATTAACACCGCCCGCAGCGTTGATCTCCTCGGCAGCAAGAATTATACCCCTTTCCGGCGCCCAGCCGTACAAAAATCCTGTGGGAAGGGCACTGCCGATAACAATGGGGACAGCATCGGGGACAGCATCCGAGCTCTTTTCCGGTTCCGCCACACTCTTATCAGTTCCACACCCGCCTAGCACTAGTATAAAACTTAACAACATCAGCACTGCAACTACCATCCCTACAGTCCTTACCAGGTAACGCCTCTTCACAGTAAGTTAAACCTCCCTTAAATATTAATTTCCCTGGATATTTCAATATTGCAAAAATTATGCCAATATTTAAAATAAATGTAAGGTTACAAAAACATGTCAAAATCCTGGCTTCCTCTTTGGCCCGGATTTTAATACTTGTAAAAAAACAAGTAAAATATAAAGGTTTTTTTACAGCGGTGTAAAATTATTTTTACACCATAATTTAGATCATCTTTAGATCATCTTATATTTGCGCAGTTTATTAATTACCGATGTGTGCGATATACCAAGGATTTCTCCTACTTTTCTTGAACTTTTATGTTCCTTAAAAGCCAGCAATAAAATACTTTTCTCCACTTCGTCCAATATATCCCTCATACTTTTACAGCGCAGTTGTTCTCGATAATAATTATTTTCCATGAACACTACAGCGGAAGGGAAACCGTTTTCAGAGAGAGGAATTATACTCTGGGGGAGATGTTCGGGCTGAATAATACGGTCCCTGGTAGTAATAACCAGCCTTTCGACCAGATTAATAAGCTCCCGTACATTCCCGGGCCAGAAGTAACCCATCAGTATCTGCAGCGCCTCACGAGAAAAAGACTTGTAAACATTGTATTTCTGGTTAAACTTGGACAAGTAATGGGCCAGCAGCGCCGAGATATCCTCTCTTCTCTCCCTGAGGGGCGGGACAGTGATGGGGACCACGTTCAAGCGATAATAAAGGTCTGCACGGAAATACCCTTTTGCCAACATATCCTCTAAATCTTTATTTGTTGCAGCTACAATGCGGACATCTATCTTTACAAATTTTTCGCTGCCGAGACGAACAACTTCTTTATCCTCCAGAACACGCAGAAGCTTCCCCTGCAGCTCCAGGGGGAAGTCAGCAATCTCATCTAAAAACAGTGTCCCTCCATCAGCAAGTTCAAAAAAGCCCCTTTTCCCTTCCTGTCTGGCTCCGGTAAAAGCCCCCTTCTCGTAACCGAAAAATTCGGATTCAACCAGCTCTCTGGGTATAGCTCCGCAGTTAACCTTAACAAACCCTCCATGGCTTTGCCTCTGGCTGTTTTCGTGAATAAGGCGAGCAATAATATCTTTCCCGACTCCGGATTCACCGAGGATCAGGATATTGGCATCGGAGTTGGCCACATGAAACGCTGTCTCCAGCACCCCCAGCATTTCTTCACTCTGGGCGATAATATGCTGCGATTTCTTCAATTCAAAACGCAACGCAGCCAATTCTGACTGGTAGCGCTGCAGCAACTCCTGTGATTTTCGCATATCTTCTTTGAGACAGTTTAACTCAACTAGATCGCGGACATTAGTAATTACTCTGATTACCTTACTTTCGTTATTCATGACGGGAACCCCGGTTACCGTAACAGCTTTTCCAGTATTTATTTCCTGTACACCCGTTACGATACGTTTTTCCCGGAGTGCTCGTATGGTGATGGGTTCATAGGCAAAAATACCCTTCTCCGTTAAATGGTCGATCTTATTGCCCACAAAGTGTTTCTCATCCAATCCTGACAATCTGAGGATAGCCGGGTTTATTCTCATTCCTATCCCCTCGTTACTGGTGATCATCACTCCGTCAAAGGAATTATCCAATGCAGCTTCTACTTCTTTGCAGCGCATGCTAACACCATTGAATGCCCAGATATTGGGTTCTTCGGAATTGTTCTTGACCGCACCCATTGAAGAGCACCCCCTTGCCTGAGTATCCCGGTTTTGGAAAAGGCCCGTTTGGCCTTAATCTGTATGTCAGCATGCGGCCTTTTATTCATTATTTCACCCCAATCCATAATTAATCTTTTACTCAACACAGAGAAAAGGGCATAAAATAAAAAAAGCCGCCTTTGCGGCTTTAATCAAATAAAGATTATATCCTCCACCGGTGCCTGAATGCGACACAATCAGCAAATGTCGGTAGCATTACTATTAATACTGTCTATCACGTTTACTATTTGAATTGCTTTTTCGGTTGGAAATAATTCGGTTATACTCCCCAGGGATTCAAAGGGTTCGTCCTGTAAGGCCGATTTATCCTGCATATGACCGTTTTTGACTACATAGTCCACGATCCGCTTCACGAAGTTAATCTGCTTGCTGCTTAGATTTTCGTCGTTTGAAAATTCTGAGAAGGCTTCATTGGCGGCGCTCTGGTCCAGTCCTACAATCTGGCGTACCAGAATGGTAAGGGGGGTATCGCCAAATTCCCTGGCATAATCTTCTTTGCTGCCGATATCTTTTAGCAGCAGCCGCTCCAACTCGAGGAAATCCTGTTTGGTAAGCTGTTTATTAAAGCGCAGTTTATGTATAGAAATATGGTCTTTGTGTTCCAGTAAATAGGCACTGACCTTTTTCCGGTAGCTTTGCAGGCTATTGGCTGAATACTCCCCGGCTGCCTCTATTACATTAAGTATTTCATCCGTGAAATTCGTATAATAAATCTTGGAATGCTCTATTTCAATGAACTTTATTAAGTCTCGCAATGCTTCCCTGACCAGCTCATAATCAAATATATCTGCCAGAGTCCAGAAGTCATCAGTCTGCACTCTGGAAATTAGCTCTTTCTGTTCCAGCACCTGCGGAATAGTGCCTATTTTGCCTAACAAAACGGCTGTTTTGACTACATTGTCTTTGGCTTTATTGGCTTTAATGTTCGTCAACTCCGCAAATTCAATGGTAAACATCAGATAATCAAATCTTTTGGCCAATTCATCCTCAT
>CAZQXY010000148.1:0-5354 GCA_964597455.1 uncultured Desulfovibrionaceae bacterium | reverse complement strand
TACATTTTAAGCAATATGCAGCGCTGGGCAGGGATTCTAAACGTTCCCTATCGATCTGCTGCGTACAACGCAGGCAAAAACCATAACCACCGTTAGCGATGCGCTCCTGTGCACTTTCAATATCCTGCAAGTTTCTGAGCCGTTTTTCATGCAGGGATAAATCCTTGGAGCGCTCAAAAAGCTCTGAGCCGGTATCTGCGGGATGGTTATCAATCAGGGAAAGCTCCGCAATACTGTCTTTCAATGAAACGTGCTTACCCATACCCTCCTGCGCCATAAAACTCAAAAGACTATCCTTCTCCTGCTGCAATAACCGGGAAAAATAATCTAATTCCAAATCGGCCATCTTCAACCTCATTTCTATTTTAAGCAGTCAGATATAGGTAAGCACAATACGCACCAGCTCGGCAATAAAATCCCCGATAACCGGTAATTTTAAAACTACAAGCCGCTGTAAAACATAAAGAACGAATGCCCCGAGGATGGTCATCCCCAGCGCAATCCCCAAACCGCGGGAAAGGCCTCCTAAAAAATTAACCATCATATAACGGCGGGGATTATTTATGAGGTTCATATACTCCGCCAGGTTAAATTTCTCTATTCTTTGGGAAAGCTCCGCAATCTGTCCCAGCAGGAATAACTGCCGCCCTTTATCCTTGAACTCATTACCGTTGTCGTCATCAAAATGGCAAATGCTTTATCCCTCTTTACAGATTTAAGGATCTGGTTTTTTAAACCCCTTTCGCCCCTCGCAGTTATATTCTCCCCAGGATTTTAAATTTTAATTGCCCTGTTGCAGGTTAGATAAAATTTCTCCACAGCGGGAACACACCTCTTCATGTTTTTCATTCTGCCCCACCGTAGGAGAGTATACCCAGCACCGCTGGCACTTTTCTCCGGGTGCAAGTTTGACTTTGAGACGCAGACCGAGTTCCTGCGCGGTAACAAATTCACCCTCCGGTTCATCACCCGGTTTATGCAAAACGGTTGAAGAAACAATAAGAACAGTGGGGAGCAGAGCAATATAATTTACCAATTTTTCATAGAGCTCTTCGTCCGGATATAGATCTACGGAAGCCTGTAGAGATGAACCGATAATTTTTTCCTTTCTTGCCGCTTCCAGAACGCGGTTGACCTCTTCCCGCAATTGCAGTATTACTTCCCAGCGTTCCGCCAGCTGCTCATCCTCGTAAAAGGAGGGTAAATCGGGCCAGGAGGCGAGCATCACGCTCTCACCTTTTTTAAAGGGAATATAGGACCAGATTTCCTCCGCCGTAAAGGATAACACCGGAGAGATTAACAACGTGAGGGTTTGCAGGACCTCTGCCAGGACCGTCTGCACTGCCCTGCGGGAGAGGGAGTCTTCTGCAAGCACATAAAGGCGATCCTTGGTAATATCAAAATAGAAATTACTCATATCCACTACAGAAAAATTATGCAGTGCATGAAACACCTGGTGATATTCATAATTTTCAAAGGCCCCGGTAGTTTTTTGGACCAGCTTATATAAACGGTGCAGGGCCCAGCGATCGACCTCCTCCAGCCGGCTGTATTCGACCCGGTCACGTTCCGGGATAAAATCGCTGCAGTTCCCCAATAGGAATCTACAGGTATTGCGGATTTTACGGTAAATCTCGGAAAGCTGCTTTAAAATCTCAGCGGAGAGGTGGACATCGCTTGTAAAATCGGCACTGGAAACCCAGAGGCGCAGGATGTCCGCCCCATAATTCTTGATCACATCCTCCGGGGCGATAACATTGCCCAGAGACTTGGACATTTTCCTCCCCTCACCGTCCACAACCCACCCGTGGCTAAGAACGTTACGGTAAGGGGGCTTACCCATTACGGCCACTGCCGTTAAAAGGGATGATTGGAACCATCCGCGAAATTGATCGCTTCCTTCAAGATAAAGATCAGCCGGCCAGTTCAGATCGTCCCTTGAATTTATTACAGCAGCATGGCTGGAACCGGAATCAAACCAGACATCCATGATATCCTGCTCTTTGCGAAACTTCCTTTCGCCACAGGAAGAACAGCTGGTATTTTCCGGTAAGATCTCTTCCGCTTTATAAAAGTACCAGGCATCTGACCCTTCTTTTTTAAAAATGTCTTTCACAGCGGCGACGCTTTCCGGGGTCAGGAGGGCTTCGCCGCAGCTCTCACAATAAAAGACCGGAATCGGGACCCCCCAAATCCTCTGCCGGGAAATACACCAGTCACGCCTTTCAGCGATCATGTTGTTCATTCTTCCCTCACCCCATGGGGGAATCCAATTTACTTCCTTCACCGCGTTCAGGGCATCTTCTCTAAATTGCTGTATTGAGGCAAACCACTGTTCTGTGGCACGAAAGATAATTTCTTCTTTACATCGCCAGCAGTGAGGGTACTGGTGGGTAATAAAGGAAAGTTTTAAAAGCGCCTTCTCCCTTTCCAGAGCCAGAGTAACAGCCTTGTTGCCCTCATCATAACGCAACCCGGCAAATTCACCCGTTTCCGGGGTAAAAACACCTTTCCCATCCATGGGGGCATAGATCGGAAGATCATACTCCAACCCTGTTTCATAATCCTCCAGTCCGTGGCCGGGAGCAATATGGACACAGCCCGTGCCCTGTTCAAGGGTAACATAATCGGCCAGCAGCACCTGTGACCGGCGATCGTAAAGAGGATGGCGGCAACCCAGCCCTTCAAGCTCTCGCCCTTTAAACCGGCCGCAGATATTCCCTTCCTCTAATCCGGTAATTTGAAAGGCATCCTTTAACAGCCCTTCAGCTAAAAGAAAGTATTCATCTTTTACTTGAACCAGCACGTAATCGTAATCCGGATGCAGGGCAATTGCCAGATTGGCCGGTATGGTCCAGGGTGTAGTCGTCCAGATCATTACAAATGCCGGCCTAAAACGGTCATCCCATAAACCCAGGTTATCGGTTATCGGAAATTTTACATAAATTGAAGGTGAGCGGCGCTCTTCATATTCAATCTCCGCCTCCGCCAGGGCGGTCTCACACTGAGGGCACCAGTAAACCGGTTTTAGTCCCTTGTAGATATAACCCTTCTCCGCCATTTTTCCAAATATTTCAAGCTGCGTAGCTTCGTAAGACGGTTTCAGAGTCACGTAAGGATTTTCCCAATCGCCGACGACCCCCAGCCTTTTAAACTGCTCCCGTTGAATATCGAGGAACTGCAAGGCATATTCACGGCACATACGCCTGAATTCCAGTTCGGAAACATCATTTCTATTAATATTTTTGGTCTTTATAACCTGATGCTCAATGGGCAGACCATGGGTATCCCATCCGGGAATGTAGGGAATATCATATCCCCGCATATATTTATATTTATTTATAATATCTTTTAGGACCTTATTGAGAGCCGTCCCCATATGAATACTGCCATTGGCATAAGGCGGACCATCATGAAGGAAAAACTTTGGCGAACCTTGCCTGCTGTCTCTCATTTTTTGATAAAGATCGATCTTTTCCCAGGATTCCAGTATCTGCGGCTCCTTTTTAGCCAACCCCGCTCGCATTGGAAAATCGGTCCTGGGAAGATTCAATGTCTTGCTGTAATCCATAAGCACCCGCCTGGTCCTTACATAAGAAGCCCTGCCTTCTTTATCAAGTCAAGATTAGACTTGATAACCAGGCTCCAACCCCCTTTAATTTAATTATATAATTATAATATAAAAAATCCCGCCTTCCTCTGAGGGACGAGATTTTCCCGCGGTACCACCCTAGTTGTTACAGCCAAAATAATACCGTAACCGCTTGAGGCTTTAACGCCGGCCTGTACGCCTACCTTTACTCGTCCGACCTAGATGACTTTAAAGGTAAGAGCTCCCGGGTGATTTTCAAAACGACAACCCTGCCGGTCTTCCACCGTCTCCGGCTCGCTGAAAAGGAATATGCCATATTTACTCTCCCGTTCATGGCCTGTCTATTACAGATTATAAAACTTATTTTACCCATAGTCAAACAAAAGCATGTATAAATAATATGGAATAAAATACTATCCGGCATAATACTACCCGGCGTCCCTGGCTTCCTGTTCATCATCATTTTCCAATTGCAGCCAATCTTCCAGCTCCATGGAGGCCAGCTGCGCTTCAATAAATGAGCGAAAGCGCAGTTTAAAGATCTGGGCCTGTTTGTATATTTCTTCATGCTCGGCGACAATCCGGCTGGCCTTATAGCGGGACTCTTCAATAACCCGCTGCGCTTCTTTTTCCGCCTCTTTGCGAATTAATTCGGCCTCCTTATTGGCATTGCGTTTAACATCTTCGGCAGTTTCCTGTGCAACAATGATGGAATTGTGGAGTGTATTCTCCAGCTTCTGGTATTGGGCAAGTTTATCTTCCAGCAGCAGGATTTTTTCCTCCAGGGTTACCTTATCTTTTAACGCTTGCTCGAAATCTTTAGCTATTTGATCTAAAAATTCATCCACTTCATCCGCTTTATAGCCACGAAATGCTCTTTCAAATTCTTTATTCTGGATCTCAATAGGTGTAATACTCATTGTTATCTTCCTTTCCCATATAAATCATCAGCACATTAATACCTGAAACAGGAACCCTTAGAAGAATTTTCGACAATTCTCTTTATTTTCCTGCTAATTTTATAAATAATTTTGTTCCTGTTCAATCAAAGTTTTTGTTGCACGGAAAATACTATCTTGCTGCCTTAAAAATATCTCTTTAGCAGTAAGTGGATCCTCCCTTTCCGGCTTATGCCCATCTCTTCTGTTATTTCAATCCTCCCCCTGCCGGCCAACGAGATAATATCACCCGTTTTAACCGCCTTAGAGGGCTGTCTTACCAGCTGGTGATTTACCTTGACCCGTTCCCCTTTGATCAGGGGCGCGATCTTGGATCGGGAAAGACCGAAACCCAGCCCGGCGACAGTATCGATCCTCATCGAAGCGACGGTTCCCTTTATTTCTTTAGTCCGGCGGGGTTCGGCCTCCGCCGGGAAGGATTGCAGCTCTCCGGTCAGGTTCTGACAAACGAAAGGGGCGAGATGTTTTACCAGAAAAACATGGGCCTTTTCCCCCCCCGTGTAAAGAATATCCCCCACCATTTCCCGCCTGAGGCCCAGCCCCAGCAAGGCCCCCAGGAAATCCCTGTGCGTTAAAATCCCTTCGGGGAAATTACCCCGCAGCGCCAGGCAAGAAATAAGTTCCCCCTCCCCGCCGGCGGCTGTAGAAGAAAAACCTACCCGGATCCGGACCCTCTCCGCTTCCGGATACCCGCCCCAAAATGAACATTTTACACCGGTAAAGTGACGCAGCAGGTCGCGGGCGATATCCTGCTGCCGGGGATCCGCAAAATAAGTGCATTGCTGAATATACTCTTCCGACGC
>CAZQXY010000147.1:2132-5360 GCA_964597455.1 uncultured Desulfovibrionaceae bacterium | reverse complement strand
TCAAAGTTTAATTTTTGTTTATTGACTGTTTTCCTTTTATTAGTTAACATATACCTGATCAGTATAATAAAAGGATCTGTGGTAATTTATGAAAAGGTTCATCATTTATTTTGCATTGTCAGCATCCTTTATTTTAATATGCGGCTTAATATGCGGCTGCGGGGGCGGCAAGGTGCTTGATCCCAGAAACCCTGTTATCCTGACTGTCTGGCACAATTACGGCGGCCAGATGAAAAACACCATGGATGATATGATCGATGAATTCAACGAGACTGTTGGCGCGGAAAAAGGGATAATCCTCAGCGTGACCTCCATCTCGGGTTCAGCTGCCCTGCATGAAAAGCTGACTATGGCGGCTAATCAGGATCCGGGTGCGCCGGATCTGCCGGATATTACCACGGCTTATCCGAAAACAGCGCTTATACTTGCAAACAAGGGTTTACTGGCCGATATTGGGGAGCAGTTTACTGATGAAGAGCTGGCAGCATATGTCCCCCGTTTTTTAGAAGAAGGGAGATTAACGGACGATAAGCTCTATGTTTTCCCGACAGCCAAATCAACGGAGGTATTATTCGTAAATAAAACAATTTTTAACAGGTTTGCCAATGACACTGATACAAGGTTTGAGGACCTGCGAACCTTTGAGGGGATTCTTGAGGCGGCGGCTGCCTATTATGAATGGAGTGACAATCAAACACCCGTCATAAAGAACGACGGCAAAATGTTTTTTATGGCGGATTCGCTTTTCAACCTTTCCCTGATCGGCAACCAGCAGCTGGGGGATGATTTCTTAAAAGATAACCGTCTCAATCTATCTTCCTCTACATTTGACAAGTTATGGGATGTTTTTTACCGTCCGGCAGTAAGTGGTCATATTGCTGTTTTTGACGGTTATTCATCAGACCTTGCCAAAACAGGTGATATTGTCTGTGCCCTGGGTTCTACCGCCGGGGTATTGTTTTATCCGTCTGCAGTTACCTATGAAAACAACATCACGGAACCGGTAGAGTATGCCATATTGCCCTACCCTGTTTTTGAAGGAGGTAAGAAGGTAGCCATACAGCGCGGAAGCGGCATGTGCATTCTTAAATCGAACAGGGAGAAGGAATACGCTGCAGGAGTCTTTCTTAAATGGTTTACCGAACCGGGAAAAAACTTGCGTTTTGTGTCCTCCACCGGATATCTTCCGGTAATGCAAGAGGCCTTTGGTGAGATCATGGTCAAAGAAATCGAAAACATTCCCGACAAAAATATTGCGGAGCTTTTCACGGCGGTAATGGAAATGCAGCAGGAATATGATTTCTACATACCCCCTCTCTTTGATGACTATGACAGGTTGCAGAACGGCTATGAGGATAGAATGAAAGAAACTGCCTCGGCTTCAAGGGAGAAATATCTGGAGCTTTTGCAATATATGGAAGCAGAAGCGGCTTTTACCGAGATTAAGTGCACGCCTAACGAAGCCAGGAAAATTTTTCTGGGCCAGGTTGAGGGTAGGTTTGACCACTAACCACCATTAACAGCGCTGGCCGGGTCTTAATCTTCTTATGCCTGAGAACATCTAGCATAGTTAAATCGTCAAATCCTGAATGGGTGTGAAATCTTGCCGGAAATTCCTTATAAAATTTTTCAGAAAGTAAAAAAAGCGGGGGCAAAAGCAGGGGCATTAGAACTTTCAATGCCCCTGAGGCTCTTTCTTTTCCTGGTAGTGCTAGTTTTTATCATGGTGCTTGGAATTGTCATTATTTTTGCTGTTACGGGCGTCTTTGGAACCAGATTAAAAGCGTATGAAGAACTGGTAAGAAACGAACTTGACCATGCTCATTGGAGTATTTCAGAAAAATATGGCCGGTTTTCAGTGCAGGCGATCGAATTTTCCAGGGATCTCGCATCCAGTATAGAAAAGAAATTGCTCGACGAAGGCTTTAAGGTAACTGAACTTCAAAATAACCCCGGCATTCTGGAGGAATTGCTGGCCGGGGAGTATGAGCGTGCTCTTTTCTCGTTACAGAAAGCCAATAGCAGTGGAGTTTTCATCATTTTGGACGTAACTGTTAATCCGATGCTGGAGACCGCCGGAACTTCAAGGGCGGGTCTTTTTTTAAAGAACATGGAGCCTAATATTTTAAGCTCTGCTTTTCCCACTATTACTCTGCTGCGGGGTTTCCCGGATATTGGCCGCCATTATGCGGTGCCCCTGCACGCTCAATGGAAGATGGAGTTTGATATCAGTGATGCGCCCTACTTTCGGCTGCCCATGGAGCAGGCGGCGGGAAAGAAGCTCCCGCTGTCACGTCTCTATTACTGGAGCCTTCCAACTATTCTGCCGGGAACAAGCGAAGAATCCATGCTTTGTTCCGTTCCACTGCTTGATTCCACAGGGAACGTGTTCGGAGTGTGCGGTTTTGAAGTCAGTTCCATGCTTTTTAAGCTAACGTATATGCCCAACAAAGATACTTATCCCCGTATTTTTTGTATGCTTGCGCCGGTTTCCGGGAATGTTTTTGATGCTTCCGGAGCAATGTTTGCAGGTGGTTATTCTGCAAGAAATATTATCCTGGATAAGCAATTGTTTCTCGTTGAAGAAGATCAAGAACTTAATTCCTTTTTCCGGTATAACGGGGCAAGCGGTCTCTCCTTCATGGGATTTCACCTTCCGGTAAGGCTTTATCCCGAGGGTTCCGTTTTTTTGGACAGGGAATGGGCGGCTGTGCTTCTGGTCCCTGCTGAAGATGTAGAATATTCCGTAAGCGGTTTTCACTTACGTTTGGTAACGATGTTTATTTTTCTATTGATTCTGGGGGTTTTTGTCTCCTTTATTATGAGCAGGCGCTATATTAAGCCGATTTCAGCAGGCCTGGATCTGATAAAATCAGATAATCTTGCCGAAGCGCCCAAGACCAAGATCCCCGAAATAGATGATCTGATCGGGCACCTTACCCGGAAAATTGAAGAGTTGGAAAAAACAAACCAGGCGGGTGAATCTACTGCACTCCTTAATGAATTCCTGAGCAAGGTGCACACCCTTTCACCTGCTGAACGTGCCGTATTCAATCTTTATGCACAGCAATATAATGCTAAAGAGATTGCGGGAATATTATGCCTCAGTATTAATACAATCAAAACGCATACCAAACGTATATACGCTAAGCTTATGGTCTCTTCGAGGGAAGAACTGCTGGTATATATAGATCTGTTAAAAGAGGCCGGTAAAGAATTTAATTAGTT
>CAZQXY010000147.1:0-2032 GCA_964597455.1 uncultured Desulfovibrionaceae bacterium | reverse complement strand
AACTGCTGGTATATATAGATCTGTTAAAAGAGGCCGGTAAAGAATTTAATTAGTTTAAAAGCTAGATCGGGGACGGTTCTTGTTTTTGCCCAAGAACCGTCCCCGGACTTGCCCTTGCGCGAACTTGCGTCTCCATACTTGCACATCTGAAAGATATAACACCCCGTCTATACCCTGGCAGTGCCGCCGGGGGCTTCTTCAACTCAAAATCAAAATCACCTCAAAATCACCCCAAAATCACCCTTCAATATTTCCCCGGATCACCCTGAAGATGATTACAAAAATATATGCAGCCTGCACAATATACTCTAGAGCTTTAATTCTAGAGCTCTGCCGCTCAGAGCTCCGGGTTGAAGGTTGAAGAGAGGAGAGGGGGTGTAGTTTGGCTCCGCAAGCTGGGAAGCAACAAAGGGGCTGTTAATTATGCTTCAATCATTTACGAAAAAGTATACCGATCTGTCAACTGAAGATGAGTTTGCGTTTATATTCTATTGTGACCTGTGCGATAAAGCCTGGAAGAGCGTGCCGATTCCATTTAGCCAGCGAGAACGGAAGAGCTTTTTTAAAAGACTATTCAGGGTGTATCCATCATTATGGAATGCAGAGCACAAGGATGCCTTTGAAAGAGCAAACAGGGAAGGAATGCTTCACTTTAATCGCTGCGCTGTTTGTAACAGGTGGGTTTGTGATAATGATTTTTCTGAAGAAGAAAACAGATGTACCTGCTGCTGTCAGAGAAATGGCTCCACTGAATGATGAATGAATGGTGAATGATGAATGATGTAAGAAAGGATTAAAAAGGAGCGCAGCGTATTGATGGAGGTGAGCGTTATTTAACGAAGCAAAAGGGCATAGTGGAGTATAAGAATTTCAAGGGGGGAGCAGGGGCGGCGTCGGGAGATTATTTAAAGCTTCCGCAGGGTATTGAGGTATAAATAAATATGTGCGAAGCTAATTAAAATTAAGTTAATTGAACTGTGTAAGGAGGTTTACTGTGAAAAGAGTCTTAATGGCATTGATGTTGATTTTTCTGGTGTTTTCACTTATAGGTTGCGGCGGTAACAACGGGACGGCGGGGAGTGAACCTTCGCAGAGCGGGCAGGTTGACGCCGGGGCCGCAGAGGAAAGCGGTGCGGACGGGCAGACAGGACAGCCGGAACAGATGCAGCAACCGCCACAGGCTGAAGAGCCTGCCCAAGCCAATGGGAAAGGTATCATATGTGACAACTACGGGGCTTTCTTTGATGCCAAGGGAGAGTTTAACGATTACGTGCTTGAGCAGAGTGAAGGCCATGAGATTGTATCCGTTAATTTGCCTTTAGCTACCGTTTTTGAGTTGCACATTCTCGAATATCTTTTGCCACTGGAGTTTATGGGTCAATCCATAAAGACGCTTGGCAAATATGATCCGGACTTTGAACTGGTGATGTTCAAGCAATGGGCAGATGATGTGGAGGTTTTTTACGATGAAGATATCGGTTATGGGCTAAAGTATACCGATACTCAGGGAAGCAAAGTTGAGATTAAAGCGGAATACGATGGGGATGCCGACTCACTGCGGCTTGAGGCGTACAAAGACAGTGTTCCCGTCCTGATGTTTGAATACGTAAAGTCGCCGGGGGGGTATGCGGCGCAGTATCATTTTGAAACAGTAGTCAGGTATGAGATGGTAACGCCCATAGAAGGCCTGTGCACTTATAAGATCATATTTGAAGAGAGCAACGGTTCCTGTGCAAGGTTTGACAACGTAACCTCCGAGCCGGAATCAATCTTTGGCAAAGCTCCCGATGCGGCGGCCTTTATCGAGGGAGCCACCCACTGGTTTAGCGTAACTAACGGTAACTTTACCGGGAACCTTGGTGGAGAAACATTCTAATAAAGCGTATATAAGGTGTATTAAAAAAAAGAGCATTAACGACTGAAATGGCATTTTTATGGTATTATCTCACGTAGCAGCTTTTTATGGAATAAAATAAATAGGAGGCTTTTAAAATGTTTAAGAAAGCAGTTTTACTGGCACTTTGCTTTATGC
>CAZQXY010000146.1:0-5433 GCA_964597455.1 uncultured Desulfovibrionaceae bacterium | reverse complement strand
CGGCACCTGTACGCTTGGCAGTAGCCACAATCTTGCCTGCAGATTGGTCCAGGAGATGATGGTCAAATGCTTTCAAACGGATCCGAATTTTTTGGTTAGACATGCTTTTCCTCCTTTTCGCCTGATTACTTTTTGCAGACTGCTCCGTAAAAATTACCCGCCCTAAGGGGCAGCAACCTCTTACTTCATCGCGCCAGCCTTGATAATGCTTCCCGGCCGTAATACCCTTTAACTTTCAATGATCGAGGTAACCACGCCTGCTCCCACTGTACGGCCGCCTTCGCGAATTGCAAACCGAAGGCCCTCTTCAATCGCTATGGGGGTAATCAGTTCAATAACCATGTTTACGTTATCACCCGGCATCACCATCTCCACTCCCTCCGGAAGGGTTATGGATCCGGTTACGTCGGTCGTCCGGAAATAAAACTGGGGACGATAGCCCGGGAAAAACGGCGTATGACGACCACCTTCTTCTTTCTTCAATACATAGACCTCACCGTTATACTTGAGGTGCGGCTTGATACTCCCCGGCTTGGCCAGTACCTGACCACGTTCTATTTCGTCCCGGTCTATGCCCCGCAGCAAAACGCCCACATTGTCGCCCGCTTCCGCTTCGGTCATGGTCTTGCGAAACATCTCCACTCCCGTCGCTACTGTCTTGCGAGGACGTTCGCTAAAGCCTACGATCTCTACTTCGTCTCCCATTTTTATTACGCCACGTTCTACACGACCGGTGGCTACCGTTCCCCGACCGGTGATGGTAAATACGTCCTCAACCGGCATTAGGAAGGATTTATCACGATCACGCTCCGGTGTGGGAATGTAGGTGTCTATGGCATCCATTAGTTCCCATACTACTTTGCAGTTCTCACATTCTCTGTTGCCACAGCCGCATTCCATGGCTTTTAGCGCAGAACCGGTTATTACCGGTATATCATCACCAGGATATTCATAGTCGCTCAGCAGTTCGCGAACTTCCATCTCCACCAGTTCTAACAGCTCAGGATCGTCTACCTGGTCGGCTTTGTTCAAAAATACTACGATATAGGGAACCTGTACCTGACGGGATAATACGATATGTTCCCTGGTCTGCGGCATCGGGCCGTCAGCTGCCGATACTACTAAGATGGCTCCATCCATCTGCGCCGCACCGGTGATCATGTTCTTGACGTAGTCGGCGTGACCGGGACAGTCCACATGCGCATAGTGACGGTTGTCCGTCTCGTATTCCACGTGCGCCGTCGCTATGGTTATGCCACGCTCACGTTCCTCCGGAGCCTTGTCAATTTGTTCAAAATCTGTCCGCTCAGCATAACCCTGACTGGCCAAACAATAGGTGATCGCTGAGGTCAATGTCGTCTTGCCATGGTCCACGTGCCCTATCGTCCCTACGTTAACATGAGGCTTGGTCCTCTCAAATTTTTTCTTGGCCATATTATTTTACCCCCTTCGTTTTTCAGATAACTGGTTTTAATTGCTTAATAACTATACCCTACCCTGCTAACAATTTTCCCGGCAATATTTGAAGGAAGCTCATTATAGTAGGAAAATTCCATTGAAAAAGTCCCGCGCCCCTGGGTATGAGAGCGCAAGTCGGTAGCGTAACCAAATAGTTCCGAAAGAGGAACAAAACCTTTTATAACCTGACTCCCTCCCTTGGGCTCAATTCCTTCAATCTTGCCACGGCGGGAATTGACGTCTCCGATAACATCTCCAATATATTCTTCAGGAACCATAAACTCCACTTTCATAATCGGCTCTAACAGAACCGGGTTTGCCTGCGACATACATTTTTTAAAGCCCAGAGAAGCGGCAATTTTAAAGGCCAGTTCTGAAGAATCAACCGGATGAAAAGTACCATCAAGCAAAGTCACTTTAAGATCAATAACAGGATAGCCGACCAAAACACCGCTATTAATTGCTTCCTTCAGGCCGTTTTCAATTGCCGGAATGTATTCTTTAGGAATAGCACCACCGACGATTTTATTTTCAAAGATAAAACCGCTGCCTCTTTCCAAAGGCGTAATCTCCAGTACAACGTGGCCATATTGTCCCCGCCCTCCTGATTGGCGGATAAATTTTCCTTCAGAACGGGCACTTTTGGCTATGGTTTCCTTATAGGCTACCTGTGGCCGGCCAACATTGGCCCCAACCTTAAACTCCCGCAAAAGCCGGTCAACAATAACCTCGAGATGCAGCTCGCCCATACCTGAAATAAGCGTCTGGCCGGTCTCCTCATCTGTAAAGGCCTGGAAAGTAGGGTCCTCCTCGGAAAGTTTCTGTAAAGAAAGCGACATCTTTTCCTGATCTACCTTTGTTTTTGGTTCAATGGCTACAGCGATAACCGGCTCGGGAAATTTGATATTTTCCAGAATAATAGGCTCTCTTTCGCTGCAGAGAGTATCACCCGTGGTAGTTTTCTTTAGTCCTACGGCAGCAACAATATCACCGGCAGAAGCCTCATTTAAATCTTCCCTGTGATTGGCATGCATTCTCAGGATGCGCCCCACGCGTTCCTTTATATCCTTGCTGGAATTATATAAATAGGAGCCGCTTGCAATTTTTCCGGAATAAATACGGAAAAAAGTTAGTTTTCCTACATAAGGATCACTCATAATTTTAAAGGCCAGCGCCGCAAAGGGGCCATCATCAGTTGCTGTTCGCAAAAGTTGCTCATCTTCTTTTTTGGGCTTGAATCCTCTAACCGAAGGCACTTCCAGCGGAGAAGGAAGATAGTTCACCACAGCGTCCAGCAGCGGCTGCACTCCCTTATTGCGGTAGGAAGAGCCGCAGAGAACGGGAACATAGCCCTTTTCTATCGTAGCGGAACGCAGGGCGCGCTGAATTTCATCCACGCTGATTTCCTGACCCTCCAAATATTTTTCCATAATATTTTCATTAACCTCTGCCAGCGTTTCCAATAGCCTTTCTCTGTAGTGCTCCGCCAGTTCAAGCAGATTTTGGGGTATTTCAGTTTCATCGCTGCGTGTTCCAAGATCATCCAGGTAGGTAATCGACCTCATCCGGATTAAATCTATTATGCCCCTGAAATCCTCTTCCGCACCTATAGGCAATTGAATGGGGATAACAGCGGCTTTAAGCTTGGCACGCAGCATACGCAGTGTATTGAAAAAGTCAGCACCGAAGATATCCATTTTGTTGATATATGCCAGGCGGGGAACACTATACCTGTCAGCCTGCCGCCAAACAGTTTCAGACTGCGGCTCGACCCCTTCCTTGGCACAAAAAATACCGATTGCACCATCAAGCACCCTGAGTGAACGTTCAACCTCTACAGTAAAGTCCACGTGTCCTGGTGTATCTATAATATTAATCCATACCCCTTTCCAAAAGCAGGTAGTAGCAGCGGAAGTGATCGTAATGCCCCTTTCCTGTTCCTGCACCATCCAATCCATGGTGGCAGCACCATCGTGCACTTCACCAAGCTTGTGAACCCTGCCTGTATAAAAAAGGATACGTTCTGTAGTAGTTGTCTTTCCACCGTCTATATGCGCGATTATGCCGATGTTTCTTGTTTTTGCCAGATCCATACTACCCACCTCCTTTCAGGGTTGAATATAAAAGCTGCATTTTTACCAGCGGTAATGTGCAAAAGCCTTATTGCTCTCAGCCATTTTATGGGTATCTTCTTTCTTCTTGATTGTGTTACCTGTATTGTTAGCGGTATCCATCAACTCTCCGGCAAGCCGCTGGGCCATGGTTTTTTCGCTCCGCGCCCTGCAGTTCTTTACCAGCCACCTGATAGCCAGGATAAGTTTACGATGTGCGTTCACTTCTACCGGTACCTGGTAAGTAGCGCCACCAACACGCCGGGGTTTAACCTCCAGAACCGGCGAAGCGTTGCGTACGGCAGTTTCAAAAACTTCCAGGGGTTCTTCTCCCGTTTTTTCCCTCATAATATCCATTGCATCATAAAAAATTGCCTGTGCGGTACCCTTTTTCCCATCGTACATGAGCTTATTAATAAATTTGCTGATAACCGCATTATTATACATGGGATCCGGGGATGTTTCTCTTTTGGAAACAGGACCTTTTCTCGGCAAGCATACCCCTCCTCTCATGTTATTATTTTTAAGCTTTCGGCCTTTTTGAGCCGTATTTGGAACGTCCGTGTTTTCTATTGTCAACACCGGCGGCATCAAGCGCTCCCCTGATGAGGTGATACCTTACACCGGGCAGATCCTTTACACGACCGCCCCTTACCAGAACTACGGAGTGTTCCTGCAGGTTATGGCCTATACCGGGAATATATGCTGTAACTTCAGTACCGTTGGTCAACCTTACTCGGGCAATTTTACGCAAAGCAGAGTTAGGTTTTTTGGGCGTTGTGGTAGAAACCCTGGTACAGACTCCCCTTTTTTGCGGGGATCCCTCCAGCGCCGGTGAGTTGGATTTTTTCAAGATCTTTTTTCTATTGTTGCGTACCAATTGATTTAACGTGGGCACCAGAACACCTCCTTTCTTTATACAGCATTATCTTTCAATAATTGCCGCTACAGCAGCACCGACTTTTATATTACACGCTTTGCCCAGCTCGGCCATGGTATCGACATTGTAAATCCGGACACCTTTTTCCCTGCACAATTGCACAACAGGAGCAGTTACTCTTCCATCAGCATCCCCGGCAATATATACAGTCAATGCTGAGCCATTTTCCAGCGCTTTCATTGTTTGACGTGTGCCAGCAACAGAGACCCTTGCCCTTTTAATCTCTTCCAGTGACATTATTTGAGATCTCCCCCCTCCTTATTACATTCATCGAAGGTTTTTCTTGAAAGAAACACACTCCGCTATTTTAGCACCACAAATAATAATTGTCAATAATATTTCAGCCCGATTCTGCAGCATTTTCCAACCTGATGGACTTCTTAGCAGAATCGACAGGTACACCTTTTCCTAGAATATTTCCAAAAGCATCGTAATCCCCAAGTATTGTATCCGCTGTCAGGACTTCCGGCCGGACTATATTTTCTCCGTTAAGCTCCGGCTCTGAGGTTTCGTTTTCCATTTCTCCCTTTAAACCTATTACTTTAATGTTGCGGTAACGCGACATACCCGTTCCTGCAGGGATTAATTTCCCGATGATCACGTTCTCTTTCAAACCCAAAAGCGGATCGACTTTCCCCTTGATGGAGGCATCTGTTAAGACCCTGGTAGTCTCCTGGAAAGAAGCCGCGGATAGGAAAGAATCGGTAGCAAGGGAAGCCTTCGTTATACCGAGAAGAACAGGACGCGCTACGGCCGGCTTGCCCCCGTCTTCCATGATTTTTCGGTTTACTTCCTCCACAATAAAACTATCTTCCAGGCTGCCGGGAAGCAGATCCGAATCTCCGACGTCCTCAATTTTAACTTTCTTGAGCATCTGCCTGATAATAACCTCAATATGCTTATCGTTTATATCCACACCCTGCA
>CAZQXY010000145.1:0-5555 GCA_964597455.1 uncultured Desulfovibrionaceae bacterium | reverse complement strand
TTGCGCAGGGGAGTAGCTCAATTGGCAGAGCAGCGGTCTCCAAAACCGCAGGCTGCGGGTTCGATTCCTGTCTCCCCTGCCACACGAACATAGAAGCCACGGGCATCCGTGGCTTTACTAATTTCTGGGAGTTAACATAATAATATTATTTAGACAGACGCTTACATATTCGTTTATCCATCTTTCAAATAGAAAAAAGTCGTCCTCTGCAAACTTCGAAAAGAAAACAAGTAAGCTGGCAGGTAAATATAACTGCCAGCTTACTTGTTTAAATAGGATTTAATGTTTTACAAAAACTACGTTAATGGCTTTTACCAGGGCATATACTTTTTCGCCTTTAGAAAAACCGGCATCTTCCAAACTGTCTCGCGTCATCACGGACGTGAGTCTGGGTGAATTACCCGTTCACCCGCCTACTCACATAGTTACTTGAGCCATAATCTCGTCTGTTTTAATGCTTTCAATTTCGCCGATTAAATTATTTCGTACTCCTGCTTCCAAAATATTAACCCCCTATTTGATTATTGGGTCCCTTCTTTACAACAGGATCTTTTTAGCTTCCTCACAAGCATTACAGGAATGTTCGCATATGCTTACTCATAATTATTCCCCTAGTATACCTCAATTATTTAACGCCAAAGGTTCTAATAAAAAAGCGGTTCTTCCATTCTACAGAAAAAGCCTGTTGGTTGGGTGAACCGCTTTTTTGTTTACTTTTTTCCGCTTTTAAACAGGTTAGCTAATTGAAACCGTGCCACCTGTTTTTGCTCCCGCTGGGGGGCCGAGTATCTCATTTAGTTTTTCTTCAGGCAGCGGCTTAGATAGGAGACTGCCAATTACGTAACAAATAAATGAGCCAAGCACGATCAGCCAAATTGCCCAGCCCATACCCATCAAGTTTTTGCCGACAAGGACGGAGAATATGATTGTTGCCAAAAGACCGTAGGTGACGCAGGCAATTGCTCCTACCTTGGTTGCCCGCCTCCACCAGAGGCCCAGGGTAATCGTTGGCAAAAACATGCCGCCAAAGCCTGCAGCCGCCTGGCCTGTAAGCAGCGCCAGGAGAGGCGGAGCATTGTAGAGCGTCCATAAGAAAGGAATAAGAGCAGCCGGGATTAATAGAAGACGGTTCAATAGCAGGAGTGTCTGGGGCGATGTTTTCGGCGACCAAGCTCCGACAATATCATGGGCAATGTTGCCGGCAATAATCATAATCATTCCGGAAAAAGTAGATAGTGTCGCAGCAAAGACACCCGTGACATAGAGGGTTGCCAGGGATACACCGCCGGCCTTCATCGCCATAAAGGGGGCCGCCAAGTCACCTTTCCAGGGTATAATGTCAAAGAGGGCAGGGCCAAACGTTGCACGTGCAGCTAAACCGGTCGTAGCATTGAGCATGATGGGAAAACCTGCAATAGCAAAGACAGGCAGGATTAACCAGATAAAGTCCATTTTTTTCTTCATTGGCCGCATTCCCAGGAAACGGGCAACGTTGTGCGGCATCCCGGTGCTCATGCTAAAAAATAGAACTAAACAAGAGGTAATACCTATCAGGTCGGAAAACAACTGGTTAGAGCCGACACGTGGCAGGTCGGGGCGTATTATCCTTAAGAGATTGGGGTCTTCTGCAGCTAAACGTGCCTCCATACCTGTCGCACCACCGACATAATTCAGAGCTAAAATACCCAAAACCAAGCAGCCGACTCCCAATAAAATACCCTGAAAGGCCATCGCCCATTGTGTGCCGGTGTAGCCTCCGATAATCAGATATACAAGGACGACGACAACAGCAAACAGCAGGCACCAAACCGGTGGGAGGCCGGTGACGGCATACCAAAGGGTGCCGGCAGCCTTCAACTGTCCAACAGAATAAGCAAACATCAAAAGAGCCATGGCTGCTGCCACAAAAGTAGAGGCCACCTTGCTGTCATAACGAATACGGGCAATATCACCCAGAGTACGAGTGTTGTTCCGTGCACTAAATTCACTCAGCTTACGGGCGGCAAGAAAGATCGTCGGAACGATACCGAAAATGGTGAATACTCCCGCGAACCACATACCTGACCACCCTACTGCATAAGTGATCCCCATCATCCCCATGGTTGCCCAGCCGCTTAGATAGGTTGAAGAAATAGCGCAACCGGTAACAAAAGGCCCCATTTCACGCTTGCCAACCATATAGTCGTCGTATGAAGTGGCTCGTTTTCGCGCAACCATTCCCAGAATAAAACAGATAACAAGCATCCCGCCCAGGCCAAAAATTGCAGCTATCGTGTAAGCAGACGTCAACTCCGGTAATGCTGTCATTCTTTCCACCCCGCAATCGTTATTAACGTGCCAACCACGGTAAAGATTATACTAGCGATTCCTACACACCACCAGGCAAGCCATCCGCTGGACATGTTATTACCACCTCACTTTCATAAATAATAAATATTCATAAGCACTAAAAAAGGACTGATTTATTTTCACCTCCATCCTTGAACATCCTTATACATACAATTGCAATCAGCTTTTTTTCTGTTAAAACGGAAAGGTCTTGCCCTTACACTATCTTCAGCTTTTCACCTCCTTAAAAACATTTTGTGGATTGGAATATTGCTCCATTTATTGCTCTCTAGTGAATACGTAAAAATATGCGGCAAATACAAACAGTTTTAAATAAGCTCAATTGAGCTAATATTACATTAATTATAATAGCATATAATAAAGTTGAAGGCAAGAATATATTAGTACTTTTTTAATAAAAATTATCGATGAATTATCTAAAGTGAAGAGCAATCATTATTAAAATCTACCGTTTGCATTAAAATCTATGCAAATGATACCTTTAAAATGCATAAGAATCTTAAAGGAAATAGTCTTGTACCCGGGTGCTGAGTAATATTGAGTATAATAACGTCGATTTATGCGCTTGCCCGGGAAATATTGAATCAAAAGGAAATATCCCGGCCCTGAATTAACGAGGCCGAAGGGTTTCAGCAGACTTTGCTTAAAATAAGCGGCACTGGCATTTAACCAGTGCTGCTTTACTGTTATTGATAATATCGGCAGATAAACCGCCTTGATTAGATTGTTCAACACTTTATAAAGAATCCATCCCTGTATAAGCTTCAACTTCCTTATTATTACGTTATTAATGCTGGGCGTCAAGCAGCTTTTTGAATAATTCGCTTTCATACTGCTCAATACTGCCATTATCGCAGTGCTCCGCGAGTTTTTTATCCAGTGGCAGGGTATCTAAAAGCGGCACTCCGGTCAATTTTGAGATCTCCTCGCCTTTACTGGGTCCAAAAACTTCTACTTTTTCCATGCATTGAGGGCAAATTAAATAACTCATATTTTCAACAAGTCCCATTACCGGTATATTCATTGCTTCAGCCATTTTAAGGGCTTTTTTTACGACCATTAAAGCAAGATCCTGCGGAGAACTGACGATTACCAGACCATTCAGGGGTATGATCTGCATCACCGTTAACGGCGCATCTGCCGTTCCTGGGGGAAGGTCGATAAAAAGATAATCCAGTCCACCCCACTCTACATCTACCCAGAACTGTTTTATTGCACCGCCGATCATAGGCCCCCGCCAGATTACGGGATCATCCTCGTTTTGCAGCAATAAATTAAGAGACATGATTTTAATATCCAGTGAACTTTCAAAAGGTAAAAAACCTCTGTTTTCCTGGCCGGTTTTTAAACCAAACATCTTAGGGATACTCGGGCCAGTAATGTCGGCATCAAGGATTCCCACCTTAAAACCTTCCTTGCGGGCTCCTACAGCGAGCAGAGCAGTTATTGAAGATTTGCCGACCCCTCCTTTCCCGCTGCCTACTGCTATGACATGTTTGATCTCAGGACGGGATATTTTTTCTATTTTCCCTTTCTGTTGTGAAGATGTATCTGAGGCCATGGCTGATAGTGCTCCTTTCGTTTAAACGTATTATGAGCTTATGTCCAAATCAATTATAAACTAATTAAAGAACTAGTGTCAAATAAAATTTTATTTTTGCAGCTAAGTTCAGCCAAGTTTATTTATTGCCAGTAAACGGCCAGTTCCTTGCATAATTGTTCGGGAATCTCTACTGTAAACGGCTCCTGCAAGAGGATCTGCAGTGAATTTACATCGGAAGGTTTCCAGAGAGTATTTAGATATGTTCGCGGAATAATGCGCGCATGCAAAGAAAAAAATTGTTCCGCTTGACCAATCGGCGCAAAATAAAGGACCATATTAAAACTATAGATGCCTTTGTGATCAAAATATTTAAATAAACGCAGCAGACCTTCACTGAGATCTTCTAAATCCGCCTCGTTCAGGTCGAATATTGAATGAACCTCCGGGAAAATAACATCATACTCTCCAATAGCTCCCAGAGGGACGAAAGGTACAATCCAGTGTCCTCTGCCGATTCTGCCGATGTATCTTTCCTTTTTGGATTCTTCAACTTCACATAGTATTTTCCAATAGTTGCTGCCGGAACGCTCAAAAAATAATTTGCTGTTTTCGTACATTTTCCGATAGAGGTTGCCGGGAGATGAAGTGATAATTAGCTGTTGGTGAGGGTGCAGCAGCCCCCCTCCGGAAGGGGGCATGTAATTCCAGGATAGAATGTGGTAGGGAAGGCCGGGCTCTGTTTCAGAAACGATCTTAAAAAACTTTAGTCCCACACCGAAAGCATCTGCCAGCAGCTTTTTGTTAAAATCTGATAACGGCACTAAATGTTTAGCGCTCATTACTGTTAAAGAGCTATATTGATCATAAGGAGAAATGTTCGGCATAATCTTTGCTTCTCCTTGTTGCAGAAAACCCTCCGGTAAGATTTCCGGGGGAAACCTGGGCGTTGCCGTTTCAATATTTACAGGACAGAAGGGGCAATATTTTCGTGCATCCGAAGTATCCCAAGAGGAGAAATCAACCTTTTTCGTTTTAATTGCGCCAAAATGTGCCAGCCTTCCGCTTTCGCCAGTCAGGGGATCAAAGCGAATTTCCGTGTTAATACTTTTTCTGGCAAACCCTTCTCTGGGATCCATGAAGGTTGAAGTAACGATTCTTTTGTTAAATTCAAGCATGACGTGTTGTTCCCCATTTCGTAATCAATTAAAAAAACCGGATACTGCCCTTTATATGGGCAAGTATCCCTTTTTAATTGAATCGTTGATTATTGTTTCTGCGAAATCCCATAGTGTTTTGGAGACTTCAATAATACTTTTATTTCGTTCAATTACCTGGTCACTGGTTACTCCATGCTTTTTCCATGATTCGCCTTTTGTTTTATAATTATGCAGCAGGGGCTGCAGTCTGTCCAGTGCAGCGGCAAAACGCGCTTCGGGCGTTGATCGTTTTTCAAATTCCTCCCATAGCCGCTGAAAATCTTCCCTCTGATCGGGCGGTAAGATGTTGAATAAACGATCCGCCGCCATTTTTTCACGTTCAAGTTTGTCTGCGTACGGAGTTCCCCCATAACAGTATGTATCACCAGCATCTATTTCAACAATGTCGTGGATCAATACCATTTTTACAACCCGCCAGAGATCTAGATCGTCCTGTGAATATTCGC
>CAZQXY010000144.1:4257-5616 GCA_964597455.1 uncultured Desulfovibrionaceae bacterium | reverse complement strand
GTGATTTACCTTAACCCGCTCACCCTTAATCAAAGGTGTAATCTTGGAACGGGAAAGGCCGAAGCCCAGCCCCGCAACAGTATCAAGCCTCATCGAGGCTACGGTTCCCTTGATCTCTTTCGTACGGCGGGGTTCGGCCTCCGCTGGAAATAACTGCAGATCGATTTCTTCAACCTGCATCTCATAACGCCCTGCCCTGAGCAGGTTCTGACAAACAAAAGGGGCGAGATGCTTTACCAGAAAAACATAGGCCTTTTCCCCTCCGGTGTAGACGATATCACCCAGCATTTCCCGCCTGATGCCCAGCCCGAGTAATGCTCCTAAAAAATCCCTGTGCGTTAAGATCCTTTCCGGAAAATTACCATGAATGGCCAGGCAGGAAATGAATTCCCCCTCCCCGCCGGCTACTGCAGAAAAAGGGTTTATAAAGATCCTGACCCTTTCCGCTTCCGGATACCCACCAAAAAATGAACATTTTATACCGGTAAAGTGATGCAGCATGTCGCGGGCAATATCCTGCTGCCGGGGGTCCGCGAAGTTGGTGCAATGCTGAGTATTCTGCTCCGATACCTTTATTAACAGCGACCAGAAATAAGAAGCCCATTTCTTTTCAGTGGAAAGCGGATAATTAAAAGGAACCCCATCCATAGTATCAACTCCACCTACCCTAAAAAAATCAGGGATACTGTGGTTCAACCTGGATATCCCTGATTTTTCATTGTTTTTTATTCAACTGCTTTTATTTTGTCAGCACATCTTTAAGGCTTATTTCTACCAACCCGTTAAAACAACGGGGTGGCAGGGCAATATAAACACTTGTCGCATACCACATATATTTTTCCGTTTCCTCGTCTATTTCACCGTGATCCTTAGCCGGAACCCCAAAAAACAATCTTTTTGGGGGAATCACTGTTCCTGCCGTGACCAGCGCACCGGCACCGATATAGGATCCGGTCCCTATCTTTACGTCATCCATCACAATAGCACCCATACCCACAATGACACGATCTTCGAGCGTAGGCCCGTGCAAAATCGCTCCATGGCCGATATGGCTCCTTTTCCCCAGCACAGTTGTAATATCGGGGGCGGTGTGGATTATACAATTTTCTTGTATATTAGAAAGTTCGCCTATCACCATCGCACCCCAGTCGCCGCGCAAACGTGCACCGGGGCCAATATAACATTCTTTCCCAATTACTACATCACCGATGATCGTTGCCTCCGGATAAACAAAAGCTGTCGGATCAATACGGGGCCTTTTACCTTCAAATTCATAGATGGGCATGTTTTCACTCCCGGCACAAGCTATGAAATATAATTTGTGTTTTCTACGCAGTGGCCAGCACCATGAAATATATT
>CAZQXY010000144.1:2784-4157 GCA_964597455.1 uncultured Desulfovibrionaceae bacterium | reverse complement strand
GCTATGAAATATAATTTGTGTTTTCTACGCAGTGGCCAGCACCATGAAATATATTTCATAACCCTTATTTTGTAATCCTCTCCCAAATTTCCTTTATTCTCGTAGACACTTCTCCATCACTGTATTCTACAACCGACACGCCCTTGACCATGGCTTCTGTAACGACTTTGTCGAAAGGCACCTTTCCTACTACCGGCACCGCCTGTTCATGGCAATATTTTTCTATTTTCTGTGTGTTTTCTTCGTCAAGATCGCTACGAATACAGGCAGCAGCAGAAACTTGAAAATGGCGGCAGACGGCAAGCACACGTTCCAGATCGTGGACCCCGGATAAAGAAGGTTCGGTCACAATCAACGCTACTGCTGCACCGGCCAGGGAGGCGATCACCGGGCACCCGATCCCCGGCGGGCCATCTGTAACCAACAGGTCCCTGTTTTCATCCTGAGCCATTTCCTTAGCCTTGTTCCGGACCAGGGTAACCAGCCTGCCGGAGTTTTCCTCTGCGATCCCGAGGCGGGCATGAACTAAAGGGCCATAGGGAGTTTGGGAAATAAACCATTGTCCCGAAACCACCTCTTTAAAATCTATAGCCTCTTCCGGGCAAGCGTAATAACAGACCCCGCATCCCTCGCAGGAAAGCGGATCAACTTTAAAATCTTCTGATATAGCTTCAAAACGGCAAAGATCTAAGCAAAGCCCGCAGCGGGCACATTGTTCTTCCCGGATAGAAGCCACTTTCGAAGCTATAAAGTCGTGTGTTTCCTGAATGACCGGGCGCAAGATCAGACTCAAGTTGGCAGCATCCACATCACAGTCTGTAAAAACAGCTTGAGAGGATAGGGCAGCAAAGGAACCTGCCAGAGAAGTTTTGCCGGTACCACCTTTTCCGCTAATCAAGGTAATTTCTTTCATCCGGCATCCACTCCTCTCTGCTCTGTTTTATTTTGTTCAATGTTACTAAGATGATCTGAAATCTTATGCCAAAGCTCTTCAAATAAGCTACGCCACTTCGCTGAATGCTGCACGATAGATTCACCCCGTGCATAAAGCACAGCCAATTCCCGGTCCCAAGGGATCTGCATCAGGATTGGTATATTTTCATGCCGGCAGTATTCCTCTACCCCTTGGTCGCCGATATCCGCACGATTGATGAGTACACCGGCAGGAATGTCCAGTTTTTTTAGCACCTGCACAGTAAGATCCAGATCATTTAAACCAAAGGGAGTCGGTTCCGTAACCAGCAGGCAAAAATCGCTCCCCCGGACCGCAGTGACGGCGGGACAAGATGTTCCCGGGGGCGCATCAATGAGCACATGCTGTTTACCGGCATCGATTTTGTTCTTTACGGCACCAATTAGGGGCGGGGACATAG
>CAZQXY010000144.1:379-2774 GCA_964597455.1 uncultured Desulfovibrionaceae bacterium | reverse complement strand
TATTCCTCTACACCTTTATCGCCGATATCCGCACGGTTTATGAGTACGCCGGCAGGAAGGCCAAGTTTTTTAAGCACCTGCACAGTAAGATCCAGATCATTTAAACCAAAGGGAGTCGGCTCTGTGACCAATAGGCAAAAATCGCTCCCCCGCACTGCAGTGACGGCCGGACAAGACGTTCCCGGGGGCGCGTCAATGAGCACATGCTGCTTACCAGCGTCGATTTTGTTCTTTACGGCACTGATCAGGGGCGGGGACATAGCTTCACCGGGATTTAAACGGCCATGTAAAAAATCAAAACCAAAGGCCGTACCCTTTTCTAAAACCCCGATCCCCCGGGGAACCTCTGTGATCGCTTTTTCCGGGCAAAAATACGCACAACCCCCACAACCGTGGCAAAGTTCATGAAAGGTCATCACGTTTTCCTTTAAAACAACTAAAGCGTTAAAAGCACAAATTTCCGCACACCGACCACAAAAATTACATTTATTTTCATCTATTTCCGGAACAGGAATGCTGACCGTTTCTTGATGTTCTAAAGCCGGTTTGAGGAAAATATGTGCATTAGGTTCTTCCACATCACAGTCTAAAAACTGAAGTTTATTTTGATCTTGTACCAAAGCCAAGTTTACGGCGATCGTAGTTTTTCCTGTACCGCCTTTACCACTGGCAACTGCTATAATCATCCCTATCTCTCCAATGTTAAGCTCAAATTTCAGACAAACGTGTTTTTCTGCATTGATCCTTACTAACCTGCAGCTTTAATAACAGCCTGCAGCTTTAATGACAGTTTTTAATGTTCCCCACATTCGCGGTTGCCGTCGCCATGGCCATGGCCATGTTCACAAAGGCTATCCCCTCCGTAAAGACTGTCGGCAAGATAATTATTAATAGCATCCACCACCGGACCTACAACGCCAACAACGGTGTAAATTCCTTGTTCGGCAAAAAGATTTTGGGCACGGGGGCCCATCCCGCCGGCGACCACACATTTAACCCCTTTTTCAGCTAGAAAACGGGGCAAGAAACCCGGTTGGTGGCCGGGGTTGGCAATCACGGTGAGATTTTCAGCTTTATCATCTATAATATCTACCAGGGTATAGGCAGGGCAGCGGCCAAAATGCTGGGCCACATCCGTCCCGTCGGTAGCTATGGCAATTCTACCCCCAGGAAGCGGCAAATCCGTTTGCTCCTGGGTTTGCATCTCCGAAGATGGAGAAACGGCAAGCCCGGCATGGGATTCTACAGTAGCCCCTGTAATAGGTTTACCTTTTCCTTCTTCATATTGCTGAATCGCCTCTGTTAAAGTAACTTCCGGCAGGGCAAAAACTTTGAGCCCTGCAGAATCGAGAATGCTGGAGGCATTTGGGCCTAAGTTGCCTGTAAGGAGCACATCCACATTTTGTTCAAGTAAAAATTGTGCCGCCCTTACCCCTGCACCGCTCCCTTCCAGGATTCCAGGGTTAGGTAAAAAACTCCATTCTTCCTTTTCATTATCATAAATAGCATAAAAGGCACAACGGCCAAAGCGGGTATCGAGCAAAGAAGCGGGCTCCTTCCCACCGGCGCTAATCGCTATTCTCATTTTTATAGACCTCCTGTTTTTGTTTTTTCAGTATGGGGGATTCCAGCAATTTTTGAAACAAGTCGCTGTCGTATTCTTCTACTCTGCCGCTGTCACAGTATTCCACCATTAGTTTTACCTTTTGCACTCATACTCATACACTTCCTTCCTTCCCAAGTAATGTTTTACATTTACCTCATAATTAATTGGTTTATAGTTTTTAGATATTATTCCTTTCTTCCTGTTTCTTTTCTTCCTGTTGGCGCCTTTTATAATCATGAATGGCTTCGTGGAGTGCCCCTGCACCAAGGTTAGAACAGTGCACCTTGGGATCGGGCAGTCCGCCAAGAGCCCTGACCACATCCATATCTGTCAGCGTTAGGGCCTCGTCGAGTTCTTTCCCCTTGGCGAGTTCCGTCAGGATACTGCTGGTAGCGATTGCAGCCGGGCAACCGAAAATTTCAAATTTGATGTCGGAGATATGATTATCTTTTACACTTATATAAATGCGTAAAAAGTCCCCGCAAGAAGGGTCCCCCATAATTCCCTCTCCGTCCGGATCGGATATATAGCCTGCATTCCTTGGATTTATGAAATGTTCAAGCACCATATCAGAATATGACATAATAATCTAATCCCTCCCCAATAAAACAATCCATTTATTTTTAATACCAACACATGCGTCCCGGAAATATCATTGTTATTATTCTTCGCCTCTAGAAGTAACACAGGCTTTTTGGGTTTGACTCTCGCTTACCCTTCTTTTTCTTTTGATTCAAGGCTGTTAATCTGTTTTTGGATCGCATCAAGCTGACCTTGCAGATATTCTGC
>CAZQXY010000144.1:0-369 GCA_964597455.1 uncultured Desulfovibrionaceae bacterium | reverse complement strand
AATTGCAGCTATTGCCGCGAAACCGATCTTAGAATGATCAGCCCAGATCATCTCGAAGGCGATGTCATTGACTGTAAAGTGGGGGTAATAGTCTCAGATGTTCTTGCTGTTCGAAAGGCTGTTAATCTGTTTTTGGATCGCATCAAGCTGACCTTGCAGATATTCTGCCATATTCTTAAGGTATTCCGACTCATTAAAATCGTAGTCAGCTGCAGTTCCGGCTACGGGATATCCTGCCTCCGGAAACCCGGCCACCGGATAACCGGCCAATGCTCTTCTGGAAGGCAAAGCAGGGTTAAACCTGCAGAAGGGGTAAGGGTTGCCTCTTCCCCAACCTGCTCCAAAACCGGGTCCCCGGCCGAAACCCCT
>CAZQXY010000143.1:2815-5696 GCA_964597455.1 uncultured Desulfovibrionaceae bacterium | reverse complement strand
CCTTGGCCGCAGCTACTTCCGCATTGCAGTGCGCCCGCACCGGGAAAATCTTCGCCTGTTGACTGAGCTGCGGGATTACGTAAGCGGAGTTACGTAAATAAGTGTGTTTTGAATTGGTATGAATACAAACGGTGCCAAGATCCGCAATGCACACGCCAAAGTGCGTGCGGTGTTTTAGAATTGGTATAATTACACAAACGTTGCCAGCTTAGCTTGCGGCCTCCTTTATAATGAATGTTCCCCTGAAGGCTGGGCAGTGCGAGCAAAATTTGCTTGCGCAATCCAAAGTAAGCGCTAGCTGCACCGATGCAAAATTTTTGGAGGTGACTTATAATGCTAAATGAAAGAATAAGAAAAACGCTTTCCCGGATCAAGCCCCTGGATCAAGAAGCTATGGAAAAAGTACAGCAAAGGCAGGATATGCTTACCAAGCCGCAGGGCAGCATGGGACGCCTGGAGGAACTGTCCGTGCAGCTTGCCGGGATTACGGGCGGAAGGTTCCCCCCGGGAGTGAAGAAAAAGGTAGTGCTCTTTGCCGCCGACCACGGTGTGGTCAGCGAGGGCGTCAGCGCTTACCCGCAGGAGGTTACCGTGCAGATGGTCGCTAACATTGTTAACGGCGGCGCGGCGATCAACGTCCTCTCCCGCCAGGCCGGAGGGGAGGTCCGGGTGATCGATATCGGCGTGGGCGTTCCGCTGGATATGGAAGGCGTTACCGCGGCGAAGGTAAGGTTCGGTACGGGCAATTTCAGCAGAGAAGAGGCCATGACCCGCCGGGAGGCGGAAGAAGCGCTGCTGGTGGGTATCTCCGCCGCCGAAGAGGAGGTGGCCTCCGGAACCGGGCTTCTGGCAACAGGCGAGATGGGGATCGGCAACACGACGGCCAGCAGCGCGGTTATGGCCGCCCTCACCGGTTATGAGCCCAGCCTGGTTGTGGGCAGGGGGACGGGGCTGGATGACGCACAGCTGGAGAACAAGGTGCGCATCGTGGAAAGGGCGCTGGCTCTCCACAAGCCCGATCCCGCCGACCCGCTCGCCGTGCTGAGCAAGGTGGGCGGGCTGGAGATCGCCGGCCTGGCCGGTCTGATCCTGGGCGCTGCCTCTTTGCGCTGCCCGGTAATTATCGATGGCTTTATTTCCACGGCAGCTTCCCTGCTGGCGGTAAAGATGAGCCCCCTGGCGGCGGGTTACCTGATCCCCTCTCACCTTTCCCAGGAATCAGGGCACGCTCTTCTGCTGAATTACATGGATCTCAAACCCTATATCAACCTGGAGATGCGCCTGGGAGAGGGAACGGGCGCTGTCCTGGCGATGCACCTTGTCGAAGCGACAGCGAGAATCCTGCAGGAAATGTCTACCTTTGACGAGGCCGGTGTCAGCAATAAAGATACCAGTGTAAAAGGAGAGGCTGCCAGGAAGGGGCAGGTGTAAAGAGTAGTCAAAAAATGTGAAATGTGAAATGTGAAATGTGAGGAAGGCAGCAATGAAAATCTATCTTGTCCGACACGGATTAACGGAGTCTAATAAACAAAAACACTATACCGGGTGGACCGACGTAGATCTTGCACCCGAAGGGATTGCACAGGTGGAGGCGCTGGCCTCCGAGTTCCTCGGTGAGGAGATCACCGGGCTTTATAGCAGCGACCTGCGCCGCGCCATAAAGACGGCGGAGATCATCGGCGCCGACCGCGGCCTGAAGCCGGAGCCGAGCCCGCAACTGCGGGAGATAAACTTCGGGGTATGGGAAGGCCTCCGCTACGAGGAAATAATGGCCTCCTACGGCGATGAGCTGCGCCGTTGGTACGACGACCCCTTTCTGTGCGCCCCCCCGGGAGGTGAAAACCTGCACCAGGTTTTCACCAGGGTCTACTCGTTCCTGGACGGCCTCTGGCAGCGGGAAGATGGGGAGAGCACCTTTATCGTCGTCAGCCACGGCGGGGCGATCCGCAGCGTTCTCCACCACTACCTGGGGCTGGAAAAAAACCGTCTCTTTGAGCTGATCATAGATAACGCCGCGGTGAGCCTGCTGGAAAAAGACGCCCAGGGGGTAGTCCGGGTATCCTATATAAACAAACGCCTGTAAACAGGGTTCGCAGCTTATAAACAAAGCTTATAAACAAGGGCGAAACATGTGATATAATCGTCATTTCGGTTTTCCTAAATGCTAGCGAAGGGAGTTTATTGAGTCATATGTTAGGAAAAACTGGGTTAGAAAAAACCGTGTTAGAAAAAACCGGAGAAAAAGTCTTTGTTTCCTGGAGCGGGGGGAAGGATGCTTACCTGGCGCTGCTCAAGGCCAGGGAACAGGGGCTGAATGTTTATACCCTGGCGACTTTCATCAGCACGGGGGGGAAGAGCATGTCCCATGCCCTTCATCCGGGGCTGCTGCAGGAACAGGCCGCCGCCCTGGGCCTGCCCCTGGAAGTGGAAAGAGTGACCTGGGAGAGCTATGAGGAAGGATTTATGCGGCTTGCGGGCAGACTGAGGGAAAAAGGGATCCGCGGCGGGGTCTTCGGCGATATCAACCTGCCCCAGCACCGGGAATGGGTGGAGCAGGCCTGCGAGCGCGCCGGCCTTTCTCCCCATCTGCCGCTGTGGGGGATGGATGAAAAAGAGGTCCTTGCGGAACTGCTGAACTGGGGCGCGCGGCTGGTCGTGGTCTCCCTGCGGGCGGACTTGCTGGAAGAAAAGTGGCTGGGGAAGCAAATCGATGAGGGATTCTGCGAAATGTGCGTGCGCAAAGGCATCTCGCCCTGCGGGGAAAACGGGGAGTACCACACCCTGGTGGTGGATGGCCCGCTCTTTAAAAGCCCCGTGCAGTTCTGCGACAGCGGTACATTTAAAGAAAAAAACCACCTTTTTTTAAAAATCAAACCCGGGA
>CAZQXY010000143.1:1407-2715 GCA_964597455.1 uncultured Desulfovibrionaceae bacterium | reverse complement strand
TATTAAAAAGTCATTAGAAGATGCCAAAAACGAAGGATTGGAAAAAGGATTGGAAGAGGGTTTGGAAAAAGGATTGGAAAAAGGATTGGAAGAGGGGTTGGAAAAAGGATTGGAAAAAGTGGCCAAACAAATGCTTTCGGACGGCGAAAACATTGAAAAAATAATAAGATACACCGGCCTTTCCAGAGAGGAAATTGAAAAACTGAAACAGCTCTAAAAATATTATTCTAGCTATCCCCTCTATCCCCTGTCCCGTTGGGAAAAACTTCTTGCTTTACCGGGAGGGCAGTATTTATTATAATGATCCTAATGGTTCCATGGCCCCATGGACAAAAGGAGATGAAAATATTGCCTTTCCCTGCTCAAACCCAAAGATCTAGAACCGATACAAACAGGATTTTTACATACATCTTATCTATTCTACTGCTGCTATCTGTTGCCGCCGCCCTTTACGCCTCCGTTTTTTTCCATTCCCCATCCCGGGAAATGCGCGAGCTGGAGATCACTGTGCGTTACAGCGACGTGGAGATCTTTGCCGCCCGCGCGGGCCTTACCATCGATGAAGCCCTGCTCTGTTTAAAGGAACGCGGGGTAACCTCCATCGGCCTTGCTGAATACTACCTTTGGAAACTGCGGCGCGATCCCGGCTGCTACGTCCTCAGCAACCTGGAACTTGCCGGCGAACTTGCTTACAACCCGGAGCTTTCCCCCTACCGCGAATTCCTGGAAGACGCTGTCTTGGATTCCGGGCTTTCTTTCGGGGACTATGTTGTTTTCATGCCCGCGGGCGCCTGGGCCGTTCAGGTCTGGGAACACCTGCAGCAGCTTTACGAGGCGGAGCTTCCGGGGGAATTCAAACTGGAACAGCGCGCCGGTGAGGGTATGGCCCTTTATCTGATCAAGGGGGCCGCTTACGACAACCTTCCGCGTCTCAGCCTGGGGGCAAAACCGCAAGAACTGGAACGGATAGCCGCCGCCGGCCTTTTCATCAACCCCTACCTGAGCGAGCGCCAGATCGAAACCGCCGCCACCGTGGAACAGATGCTTTCAACCTACGACAATTATCCCCTTTCCGCCGCGGTCTTCGAAAGCGGCAGGGTTCCGGGCGAACCTTCATTCCTGGGGGAAGCGGCACAGGCCCTGCAGAAAAGAGGCCTCCCCGGGGTTATCTACGAGTACAGCCAGTTCCCCCGGGGGATGGAAGAACTCGCCCTGCTTTTGGATTACAACCTGCTCGTCATGCGCCCCGGAAAAGCCGGCGACCGGCCGGAGACAGTCATAAACGGCATCAGGGAGCGGCGGGTGCAG
>CAZQXY010000143.1:0-1397 GCA_964597455.1 uncultured Desulfovibrionaceae bacterium | reverse complement strand
GAACTACCTCCCCCAATCAGGCGGGGATAAGCTGCAAGAAAGGCTGTCCCTGCAGTTGGATGCTCTCCTGGGCGAGCTGGAAAGAAACGGCTATACCCCGGGGCAAGCGCGGATCCTGTCGCCCCCGCGCCTGCCGGGAACGCTTTTTATCATCATGGCCGCGGGTATTATCTCCCTGCTGCTGCTATTGCTGCAACCCCTCTTTAACCTGAAACCCGCCTACAGGATCGCCCTGTTGCTGTTGGGCCTGCTTTTTGCCTGTGTTCTTTTCCGCCGGCACGCCATCTTTGCCGCCCAGGCCTTCTCGCTTCTCGCGGCGCTGCTTTTCCCCCTTTACTGCGCCCTGCTCCTTCTTTTTTCCGTTTTTAAAATTTCCGCCCTCAAAAAAAGTAAGGGCACACCGCCCCGCTCCCCCGCGCGCGGGAAAAAAGCCGGAGCCTGCCCTCCCGGAGAGGCGGTTTCCCCGGCGCAAAAGGCGCTCCCCGGACCCGGCGGCCCTATATTGCTTTCGCTGGCGCGCGTCCTGACGGTATTTTTGTTTTCGCTGGCGGGCGGCCTGCTGCTGCACGGTTTGTTGACTCTGCCCCCGTTTTTTCACGGCATGGAACTCTTCCGCGGCGTGAAGCTCATGTACTCCCTGCCCCTGGGCCTGGCCGCGCTTGCCGCCTGCACGATACTGGCCTTCATGAAAAGCGGCGGGCCGGACGCCGGAACAGCGGAGGCGGGGAAAATACCCGGGGATCCCGTTCCCGCGGGGATTTGCGGATTTTTTTCGCTGTTTCACCTGGAACTGCCCCCGGAACGCAAAAACGCAATTTTTGGCTTTCTGCGCCGCCTGCCGAAACGGCCGGTGACGCTGGGAGACCTGGCGCTGCTCGCCGCCCTCCTTGCGGCAGCCTATCTCTACCTTACCCGCACCGGCCATGTTTTGGAGATATCTTCCGCCGAAGATTCCCTGCGGGGGGGCCTGGAACACCTTTTCGGCGTCCGCCCCCGCTTTAAAGAATTTGCCCTGGGGTATCCGTTGGCGATCCTCGGGCTTTACCTGCTGGGGAAACCGGCTGCCGGCCAAAGGATCTGCAGAATCCCGGCCTTTGCTTTCCTGGCTGCCGGGACGCTGGCGCCGATCTCCGTCGTGAACACATTTGCACACATCACGGCTCCCGCGGGCCTCTCGCTGCTGCGCAGCTTCCATGGCTTCTGGCTGGGCTGCTTCGGCGGGCTGATTTTAATCCTTATCTGGGAGGGGGTAACCCTGTTTTTTTTCCTGCAGAAACACCATCGCGATAAGGGGAAAAACGAGCCCTAAGCTATTTGCGTTCTTTGTGATTAGCGATAAACATCCTAAGTAGAAAAGGGTTATTATTAAAAAGTCATTAGAAGATGCCAAAAACGAA
>CAZQXY010000142.1:0-5697 GCA_964597455.1 uncultured Desulfovibrionaceae bacterium | reverse complement strand
AGGATGAGCTGGTGCAGGTTTATGTCGGGGCCGGCTGGACAACACCGGAAAATACTATCGAATACGCCATTGCTCCTCTGCACCCCGGCGCAGTTCGTTATTTCAAAGAAATCGGGCTGGAAGTGCCGGATAAATTAATCCCACCCGAGATGGAATAGGATATAACTGATGGTTTTCGGCACTCATCTCAGAAAAATTTTTTTACTGGCTATGGTCATTCTCCTGGCCATAGCCGGCTTCCTATTTTTTGCAGGGCTGCGGATTTCCTGTTTGGTGTTGGAAATACCTGAAACGGGAGAAATAGTCTGGGCTGCGCCTCTTGGCCGTGACGAGCAATTTCAGCTGCGCTACATTCATTCGGTAGACTTGCTGCCGGTATATGAAACCTACATCTGCAAAGACATGCGGTTGGTGCTTACCGGAACCCGCTTTCTATCCTGGGGTGCCGGGTTGGGATATATGGGCGAAGGAATTCTTACCGAAGAAAACGGCTGGACGATTATTAAAGCTATGCAACGTCAGGTTGGAGCTATCCCTTTACGGGTAGGGACAATTGCAGAACATACATTGCTTTACCGCGGAAAGAATATCCGCCTGCGCAATTATGTGCCTGCACAAACTCTGGTTCATATCCGCATAAAGAAAGTATTTCCTTTTAAACTAAAGTTGCAGGAGGAGGAAACATGAACTTAGATAAATCTAAAAAAAATTTTACCCCGAAGATGATTCTGGTAGTTGCGCTGGCACTGGCCGTCTTTCAGCTTTATACCGCCGGGGTAACAATGTTAACAGCCTGGATCCAGCGCGATATTCATATCGTCTTGATTCTGATTCTGGTATTTTTAATCTATCCGGTGCATAAAAAAGGTGAAAGGCAAAAGGCCACTGTATTGGACATGGTCTTGATTCTCCTGGCTCTGGCATCAGGTGCGTATATTATTATAAATTACCAGGCGATCGTGCTGCGCCTGGGAATACCCACGACGATGGATATTGCTTTCGGTATAATCATGATCCTTTTAATCCTGGAGGCTGCGCGCCGTTCTTCAGGCTGGGTGCTGGTAATTATCGCCGGCGTCTTACTGCTTTACACCTTTACAGGACCGTGGGTTCCGGGGATTCTGGGTCATAAGGGCTACTCGCTGAGCCGTGTAGTATCTCAGATGTACCTGACTACCGAAGGTATTTTCAGCACTCCGCTGGGGGTCTCCGCCAGCTACATTTTTCTGTTTATTTTCCTGACTTCCATGTTGGATAAGATTGGGATGGGGGATTTCCTTTTGAAGATTGCCATGGCCGTTATGGGCCGTTATTCCGGGGGTCCGGCTAAGACGGCGGTTATTGCCAGCGGCCTTATGGGCACGATCTCCGGCAGCGCCGTAGCCAACGTGGTAGGCACCGGTACTTTTACGATTCCCCTGATGAAGCGCAACGGATATCTTCCCCATTTTGCCGGGGCGGTGGAAGCCTGCGCTTCGTCCGGAGGGCAGTTGATGCCTCCGATTATGGGCGCGGCGGCTTTTATCATTGCCGAGTTTCTTGGCATTCCTTACATCAGCGTGGTTATCGCAGCTCTTATACCGGCATTTCTCTATTATCTGGGCGTATTTTTCGGTGTTCATTTCGAAGCCCGCCGTCTGGGGCTGAGAGGGCTGCCGAAAAATCAGTTGCCAAATACGTGGCGGGTCCTCAAAGAAGGCTGGCCTTACCTTATTCCCATCGCCGTACTGATCTACTATTTAGGGATACTCCAGTACACGCCGATCCGTTCCGGTTTCTATGCTATTGTCACAGCTGTAGTGGTTTCTTCTTTTCAAAAGAGTACCCGGCTGAACTGGGAAAGAATTAAGGAAACGGTACTCGCAACACCATCGCCGTTGCAATAGCCTGCGCCGCTGCAGGGCTGGTCATCGGCAGCATTAACCTCACGGGGATGGGCTTGAAACTATCGGCGTTTATTATCGGCATCTCCGGAGGGCAGATCTGGCTTGCTTTGATACTCACCGCCGTTATCGCCCTGATCATGGGAATGGGGCTCCCGACGACAGCCGCGTATATCGTGGTAGGGACCATGGCTGCACCGGCTTTGATGGAGATGGGCCTCCAGCCTTTAGCGGCACACCTTTTTGTCTTTTATTTCGCCATTATCTCCGCCATTACTCCACCGGTGGCGCTGGCGGCTTTTGCAGCGGCTGGCATCGCCAAGGACGATCCCATGAAGATCGGCTTTACGGCTGTCAAGCTTGCCGCAGGGGCTTTTATCATTCCGTTTTTATTTGCAATGGACTCCACACTCCTCGCTCAAGGAGATTTTATCTCTGTTGCCTGGGCAACGCTAACAGCAGCAATCGGGATGATGGCATTAGCCGGGGGAGCGATCGGTTATTTGCTCAAGCCCGCGACAGTTTGGGAGCGTCTCCTCTTCATCGCTGGTTCCCTCATGATGTTGGCTGTAGGATTGGCAACCGATCTGATCGGTTTTGTCTTAATCGGTGCAGCACTGGCTATTCAACTGGGCAAAGGAAAAAAGAAGCCCGTAACGGATTTAAAAACCCAACCGTCAATAGAAGATATTTAATAAAAAAAGCCCGTAAATTTAATACTGGGGAGGTTATAAGATGGAACCAGCAATTAACTCCTACCTGGATGAGTCTTTTGAAGATTATGCTGTATCAGGGGATCAAGTTGTAACTTATAAAAAAGCAGGGGAACGCAGGCTCTTTACAAACCCTGATGTAGATGAGATACGGGGATATTTCAGAGAACATAAATCCCGTCGCCTGACTAACAAGGTTACCACGCCACAGGAGGCGGTCAGCAGGTTGATTGCTGACGGGGATTATCTGGCGGTAGGGGGATTTAGCACCACCCGTAAACCCGTTGCCGTGCTGCACGAAATTATGCGGCAAAAGAAGCGCAACCTTGGCTATTCCGGTCATACGACCACCCATGACTTGCAGCTTTTAATCGCCGGGAAATGCATTAATCGCTGTGATGTAGCTTATGTAGTGACCCTGGAGGCACGCGGTTTTTCTCTGATCATGCGCAAGGCTTTTGAAAACGGGGAGCTGGAGGTCACCGAGTGGACCAACGGGACACTGGCCTGGCGTTTTAAGGCTGCTGCCATGGGTATCCCTTTTGTTCCCACGCGCAGCCTGTTGGGGACGGATACTCTCAAATACAGTGCCGCCGTAGAGATGCCCTGCCCGTTTACCGGGAAAAAATTTGTCGCACTGCCGGCTCTCTTTCCGGATGTGGGTATCATCCATGTTCACCGCTGTGATATTTATGGAAACTGCCAGATTGATGGCCTGACCATGTTTGACTATGATATTGCCAGGGCGGCTAAAAAACTGATTATTACGACAGAAGAGATCATCCCCAACGAAGAGATCCGCCGGAGACCTCACCTCACGGTTATCCCTTACTTCTATGTGGATGCTGTAATTGAAGTGCCGATGGGTGCCTACCCGACGAATATGCCTTACCTGTATTTTAGCGACGAGGACTACTTCGCTGAACTGATCGCCGCAGAAAAAGTCGAAAAGGTTTTGAAAGAACACCTGGATAAATATGTCTACAATGTGGATAATCACTGGAGCTTTTTACAAGCCAGCGGCGGTTTGCAGCGTTTGAGCACGCTGCGGGCCAGGGAAACCCACAGGTATGAAAAAGGGGGCTTTTAAATGACAGCATACAGCAAGATCGAACTGTTGATTTGTCAGGTAGCCCGCCTGCTGGAAGATGGTTGCACGCTCGCCGTGGGGACAGGGATGCCCTGTGCGGCGGCCATGCTCGCGCAGAGGACGGCCGCGCCGAATTTAATCTTATTTTTTGAAGCCGGGGGTATCGGGCCAATATTAACGGAGATGCCTGTTACCGTAGGTAATTCACGTACGTTTTTTAAAGGAATTTCCGCCAGCAGTCTGGCTGAAGTGATGGAGACCAGCCAGCGGGGATTGCTTGACTATTCTCTGCTTGGGGGTGCACAGATCGATATGTATGGAAATCTGAATACAACTTTTATCGGTGATGATCATGACAGGCCCAGTGTGCGCCTTCCAGGAAGCGGAGGTGCCAATGATCTGGCTTCGACCAGCTGGCGTTTCATTACGATCATGCGGCACCAAAAAAGGCGTTTTCGGAAGAAAATGGATTTCCTTACCACCCCGGGCTACCTGACCGGAAAAGGGGCTCGCGAAAAAATCGGCCTGCCTCCGGGCGGAGGACCTTATAAAGTTGTCACCAATCTTGCTGTGCTGGGATTTGAGGAGGAGACCAAGCGTATGCAGGTAGAGACTTTTCACCCCGGGGTGACAAAGGAGGAGATCATTGCGGAGACTGGTTTTGAACTGCTCTGGTCGCCGCAGATTACTGAAAGCACTCCTCCTACAGAAGAAGAGTTGCATATTCTGCGTACCGAGGTTGACCCCGATCGCTATTTACTGGATCGAGACTTTTCTTAATAAATATTCAGGATGCTTAAAAGGGGGCCGTAGATTTGGATTTAAGGGAATTTAAAGGGAAAAGCCCCATTGTTGCTGTTTCAGCTTATGTGGACTCCAGGGCAACCCTGATCGGAGATGTAATTGTTGAAGAAGGCGTTGGGATCTGGCCAGGTGTGGTAGTAAGGGCTGATGAAGCGAGAATCGTGCTGAAGAGAGGAACAATGGTCCTGGAAAACGCAATAATCGAAGCAGCTAAAGGGCTGCCTCTGACCATCGGCCCGGGAGCCATCATTAGCCATGGCGCAATTGTGCACGGAGCGAGTATCGGCGAAAATTCAACGGTAGGCATCGGGGCCATTGTCCTTGAACAAGCAATTGTCCATGCTCAGGCAGTGATTGGCAGTGGGGCACTGGTCCCTCCCGGATGGGAAATTCCCAGCGGGAAACTGGTTTTAGGAATTCCCGGGAAGATTGCCAGGGACTTGACGGTGCAGGACAAGGATAATAGCTTGCAGGAGCAGCTTTTGCTGGCGGAAAAAGTAAAAAAGTACCGGCAAACATAGCCGCTGGCACTTAGCGGCTTCTATTACGGCTCCAACTGGTAAGGCTTATGCTTTACCAGTTTTTTTTATTAAAAAACTTATATTATCATGGCAAAATAAAAAATCATTTGTTGGGAAAGATATTTTAGGGTACTTGCTTCTAGGGTACTTGCTTCGGAAGAAGAAGTTGCTCCATAGTAAAAATGTTTAGGAATAAGAAGAATCTGTGAATTAAATTTATCTATTCAAAGGAGGGAAATTTATGCCCGACATCTACTGCAGTGTAAACAACTGCCATTACTGGAAGAAAGGGAATGCCTGCCATGCCAGCCAGATCATGGTTACTTCCGACGAGATCGGAAGTTCTGCCCCGGACAGTTTTGATGCCTCGGTTCATGACCAGTCTGACCATACCCCCGTTGAAAGCTGTATGGAAACATGTTGCAAAACTTTTGTTGAAAAGGGCTCAGGGAACAAAAAAGATGATGGCGTAATGAGAATGTAGTAAGAGAATGGAGAAAAAAACACGGAAAGAGCAACGGAAAGAACAATAGAAGAGCACAGGATTTAAAGTGGTAAAAGCGGTAACGAGGCTACCCAATTTAAGGGTAGCCTCGTTTGAGATAGTGGGTTTGAGATAGTGGTTGGACAGAAAAGAACCACTGAAAAACAATAGTTTTTTGTCTGTCATTCTGAGACGAAGTCGA
>CAZQXY010000141.1:0-5711 GCA_964597455.1 uncultured Desulfovibrionaceae bacterium | reverse complement strand
ATCTTTTGGTTCCAGATTGGAATAAGCCCAGAGCCCGACTAACTCGCTAAACCTTATTTGCTTTGCCGGTTCTGATAACCTGGTATTTCATTGTATAGCTCCTCTTCAAGAGATTGACGAATTCCATCAAAAGTATCTTGAATTGGTGCGACACTGGCCGGCCCGAAAAAGGAAAAGACCCCATTGGTGTTGAATCTGTAACTGATTTTTTGTAGGTTATTAAGGAAGTGAAGCAATGAAAAAAAGGGTATCGGATTATTGGAACATGGGCACATCCATCGGGTTTTGTGCTGCCCTGGGGATCGTTCTGGGGGCTATACTCAACAATTTGCTTTTATGGCTTTTGATCGGAGCGGGTATCGGTGTCGTTCTGGGGGCAGTTTCACAAATGTACAAGCAAAATAAATAATTACCCGTGGTAAATCCGGGAGTTGGCGTCGGAGAACCTTGTTGAATTAAGTATGCCTCGCTTGAGGTTGACGGACGCCCAGAAAAAACGCTGGATCGGCAAACAGCATCTCTGCCTGACTGGTGTAGCGTATACAACAAGGATCCCGCTGTTTACCTACCGGCGGTAAAAGAACCTCGATGGCGGATTATTGTGGAGCATCAAAGATATTGCCCGAAAGAGGTGACAGGTCTGTCTGCTCGACGGAGCTTAAAGATGTGGGGACGGTTTATACTCCTCTCCTTGCTTGCCGCTTTTCTTGCAGCGCTGCTTTCCGGAACGCTGCAGCTTAAACGAGGCCCACATGCCGGTGCCCCCCTGGATACCTTTCAGGATTATATGGGTGAACGCATTCCGGCTCTTATGAAGCTCTACCGGATTCCGGGATGCAATATTGCGCTTGTCCAGGGCAACAAAATTGTTTGGACGCAAGGGTTTGGTTACGCCGACCTGGCAGATTCTCGAAGCATGACAGCAGATACCCCCATGAGCGTGCAATCTATTTCAAAATCCGTTACCGCATGGGGGGTGCTGAAATTGGTGGAAAATGGACTGATCAACCTGGACGCCCCGGTGTCAAAGTATTTAACCCGCCGGCAATTGCCCCAATCGGACTTTGAGGAGGAAGTGGTTACGATACGCCGGCTTTTAAGCCATACCGCCGGGATGCCGCTTGGTGATTTCGCCGTCGCTTATTCACCCGGAGAAAAAATGCCCTCCTTACAAGAAAGGCTCGCCCGGGAGGCGGTTTTGATACGGGAACCGGGGACAGGATTCTTTTACTCCAACACCGGTTACAACCTGCTGGAGCTCCTTGTAGAGGAGGTTACAGGCCGGGGTTTTTCGGAATACATGCACTCTGAGGTATTCCTTCCGCTGGGCATGAAAAGCGCAACCTATGCGGTGGATGACGCTATGGCGCCGTACCCGCCCATAGGGTATAACCTTGGCGGAAAGCCGGTTCCGGTTTATGTATATCCTGAAAAGGGCTCGGGCGGCCTGTTCGCCACTGCCGAAGATATTGCCCTGTTTGCAACGGCGGGTATGCGAAGTAACCCGGTGCTGAGTGATGAAAGCATCAGGCTGCTATATGCGCCGGAAATTTTCAAAATCGGGATTTACGGCCTGGTGTTTGACGCATACGGGTTAGGACATTATATCGAAGTGTTGCCCAACGGCCTGCGCTCCGTTTCCCACGGCGGCCAGGGCAACGGTATTATGACGCATTTTCAGTCAGTGCCGGAAACAGGCGATGCATTCGTAATCTTAACAAACAGCCAGAGAAGCTGGCCATTTATATCCTGCCTGCTCAGCGATTGGGCTGAGTGGAGAGCGCTTCCTTCCGTCGGCATGGGCAGGATCACCTGGGGGCGTTACGGAATGAGCGTGCTTATCGGCATGCTGACATCTGCAAGCCTGCTGATAGTCCTGGGGCTGTTCACGACTTTTTACCGGCAAAAGCCGTCCGGCGGCTCGAGGGCATTCCGGGTCGCAGCAGCGCTTTTTCTGCTCGGAGTTCTGATCTGGTGTGCCTGCCAGGAATACCTGTTTCTAACCTCGGTTTTTCCAATTTTATCTTTATGGCTGGGAGGCTCGGCGCTCGTGCTGTCAATAGCCCTGCTGTTCTCCTCGTTGTTACCGGTCCATTTTAAGGGGAAAGATGGGAAGCGCAGGTTGCCATGAGTCTTTCATTCACTTCATGAACCCGGTCAGGATAGCCCCAAGTAGAAGGATTTGGGGAAATAAATGACGGATTGCAAGGCGGCAACGGGAGAATCACATTTCGGGCGAATCCGGGAGGCAAAAACCAATGAAAAAGGGTTTCGTTTTACTTTTGAAAGTTATTATCCTGACAGTGCTTCTCTTTATCATTTTCGGAATTTCTGGGGCAGTTTTGGAGATGAATAGCTCCCAGGAAGCGTCAGATCCCGGGGCGGCGATCTATTTACTGCTGGTCTGTTTTCTTTACAGCGCTGTCTTAAGTTATCCCATTATCCGCTCGCGGTGGTCCGGCTGGGGGCTGATTCTGGCCATGTCCACGGTCCTTTACGGAGTCATGACCTTTCTCACTCAAATCGAAACCGTAGTCTTTCTGAACCACCTGGTCGATGTAGTGCCCGCTGAAATGATCCCGAAGCTTTTCCTGCAAGGGTTGATCATCACCGTGTTATTTGTCCCACCGGCCGTACTAATACATGGCAAAATCAGAGAAGGCAAGGGGATACAAGAGAAGGGACCAAACACCAGGCTGATCATGCCATGGCGGCAGTGGCTCTGGAAGCTGGCGGTGATCACAGTATCCTACATGCTTATCTATGTCATTTTCGGCCAGTTCGTATTTATGCCACTGGCGGGGGCAGCTTTCGAACAGCATTATGCCGGCCTACAGATGCCGCCATGGATCTTGCCCTTTCAGGCTGTGCGCGCCCTCATCTGGGTTGCTCTGGGTCTCCCGGTCATCCGGATGATGAAGGGTTCCTGGCAGGAGGCGGCGCTTGCGGTATCCCTGCTCTTTGCCGTACTTATGGGAGCTGTTCTATTGATCCCCCAGCCCTACATGCCGGATCAGCTTCGCCTGGCCCATTTTGTCGAACTGATCACTTCAAACTTCGTTTTCGGTTGGATCGTGGTGCTGCTTCTACACCGTCGCCATGGCGGCGACAGGGTCAATCTTGCCGGCTAAGGGCTCCCCTCTAGCAGGCAGTTCTCGGCGGCGGTGATGTCGGGGTCGCGCCCGTTGATCACATCTTCAACGATCCACTCAACTAAGATGTCCGGCTGGAAGCCAAGGCCCTCAATGGGGCGTCCGTCGTTGCGCCGGAAATCACCCGTGGAGTAGCGAGCGCTGCCCCCTCTGAAATTGAAATGGATGGGATTGCCGCTGGAACCAGCGGTAGGCCGTCCAACCAGCTGAGCACGCCCGGAATCTCGCATCGCGGCAACAAAATTCTCGGCGGTGCTCATTGTAAAAACATCCGTCAGCAGGATCACAGGACCGCGATAATATCTGCCCCGGGGCTTGATCCGGTAACTATGTTCCCTGGCCCAACCCCTTTGGGGCAGCGGCAGAGTATAATATTCACGCCCGTATACAAAGGGTTTCTCGAAGAAACGTCCGGCGACACGATCCGAAACGGCCGTGCTGCCGCCCCTGTTCAGCCTTAAGTCGAGAATCAAAGCGGGTGTATCCATAAGAGCGCCGAGGGCGCGATCGAATGCAGCCACGAGATCTTCTCCCCCGGAGCTGAAAGCGGGAATGTTGATATAGCCCAGCCCTGAGTCCAGCCTTTTACCTTCGATTACCTGGCCGGGACCCTCCTTTACGGGACTGCCGCCCGGGGATGGCGCCGCCGAGAGCGCACCGGTCAGCTCAACCCGGCGGCTATTGCCCCGGGCATCGAGGTAAGTCAACTCGATGGTTTCCCCGGCGGCGACGGTCATCAGGTTAAGGTATTCATTCTGCAAGCGCTGGTGTTCAGTGGAACCGGCAATCTGCCACGGCTCGAGGGTAGCCAGGTACTGCGCAACAGTGAGGCCGCCGCGCCCGGTGATCACCGCGCCCCGCTCCAGTCCCGATGCAGCGATATCCTCTCGCACCCGGGTAACCACGGCTTCCCCCTCGATCGCCCTTACTGAGCCCAACATATATCTCTTTTGAGGAGGAGGGACTAGAAGGGCGGTATGCGCGTCGTTTAACTCCGCCAGCATATCGCGGATTGCCGAAAAATAGGCGGCGTCATCTGCAGCGCCGGCAACCAGGGGAGCGTAGCGATCCCTAAGTTCGCTGAGATCAAACCCTTTTTCAGCGAAGTAAGGGTAATGCAGCTCCAGCGCCCGGCAGAGCCGGTTGAACTCCGCGGCCCGGTTCAGCAATGGGACGGGGATAGCGCCGGTCAGGTAAAGCTGGCCCACAACCAGGACGCTAATCAAAAAAGCAAGGGCCAGGCTGCCCCGCTTAACCGCCTTCCCCCACCTTTGGGCTTTTTCCGGTAGGCCCAAGACGGCGTAAAGCACCTGGCGAGCGGTAAGGAAGGCAAAAAGCAGGCCTGCAAGGAGGGCTCCCGCCAGTGTAAGCGCACTCCAACCCATATTTAACGGGCCGTAAAAAATCACACCTCCCAGAGCCGTGCCCGCCAGCAACTGGAACATGATGTATAATATCGCTTTGGCTCCGGCTAAAGGATTTTTGCGAGTCCATTCCCTGATGGTCATGTTGCATTTTTGCCCCTCCGCCTTATCCTCTCTCTCCAAATGTAAGCCCCCCTATTCCTGAAAGAATACTTTACATGGGATTCTACAACCATAACTGTGATCCTACCGGGTGATAAAATAAATGGAGCGAATGGCGGGCGAGAAGAAACCGGGGGTTTAAGTAAGGTTTGCCGAAGGAAGGTGAAACAATTGCGTAAATTTCCAGGGTCTCTATTTTATTTCTGCCAGCCATTCTGACAACTTGTCGGAAGTTAAGTCATCTTTGGCCGTTAAACACAAGTATTCCATATCAAGGGAGTCATAATGTACTTTAAGCATGCGCAAACCCCATTCGCAATCGGATGATGATTTCCCGTGGACACATGCACGCAACCGGTCCAGGATAATATCCTCAATACCGATTACATAAAGATGTCTGCCGATTGGCAGATGTATTTTAATCACCCGATCTTCGTCTGCGCCTTCCAGGACGTTATTCGGGATCTCCAGTGCTACATCAAGGACCGGGTGATACCAGTGTAGTGTCGGCCTTCCTGCAAGAAATCCAGCCCAGCAAGAAGGTCTTGGGCGAGATCCCGGCGCTGCATCACCAGATCTACATCAAGGGTCGTATAGTGTCCCCTGGTATATATCTCCACTGCAAGGCTTCCGACCACCACCGGGATAATGCCGTGAGCTTCAACCAGCCCGGTAAAGATAGCAGTAAATTCGGTCATAATCTCGTAGCGGTTTTTGCGGCCAACTCCATCAAGGCTTTTTTTTCATTATCCATCGAATTCACAGTACCACTCTCTTTTGCTGATGATCTTTACCCGGCCTTTAGCCAGATCTTGCTCCCAGTTGCGTTTACAAAGGAGGTCTAGGATGTTCTGCTCTTCTTTATCCCGCGGCCTGCGCCGCATCACCTTTTCACGACGATTACGGACTAAATCACGATTGACGGAGGGCGCTCGTTTGCGGATTTTTTCGTCCAGGTCGCCGCTTTTCCACTCACGCATTAGTATCACCTTGCCGTTTGCCTGTTTATTACAATAATACCATATCATATTCC
>CAZQXY010000140.1:0-5736 GCA_964597455.1 uncultured Desulfovibrionaceae bacterium | reverse complement strand
CGCTGCGGAAACAAGCAGCGAAGCAGCTACCAGGAAAATCTTTTTAAACATTTCAGCATCTATCCCCAGGAAATAAGCGGTATCCTCTCCTAACAGCAGGGCGTTAAGCTCCCTGGCAAAAAAATAGATCACCAGAAAACCTACCAGAACATAAGGAGCCATTCCCGTTATATAGCTCCACCTGGCACCTTCCAGTCCGCCCATCATCCAAAAGACAACCTGGTGCATTTTTTCCCCCGCAAAGTAGACAAAAAGCGAAACAAGCGCACTGAGAAAAGCGTTCACCGCAATACCGGCCAGCAAAAGTGTCATCACCGAAACCTGGTTGCCTGTTCGGGATAAATTGTAAACAAGCAAAATTGCAACCAGCCCCCCGGCGAAAGCCATAATTGGAACCGCCCCAAAGCCGGCAAAACCCAGGGAAAAACCGGATACTATGGCGAAAGAGGCTCCCAGGGCCGCGCCCGAGGATACGCCGATAATATAGGGGTCGGCCAGCGGGTTACGGAAAAGACCCTGGAATGTTGCCCCGGCAACTGCAAGCGCGGCACCGACCAGCCCGGCCAGTATAACCCGCGGAAGGCGGATATTCAAAACGATATCCCTGTGGGTATCCATTATCGCGGCATCATTATGACTATAACCGCTAACTTTCTCCAGGATAATATTTAGAATCTCCATTTTATTTAAGTAAACAGCCCCAATGCTGACGGCATAGATGAAAGACAAAAACAGGATTACCAGCAATAACAGCAAAAAAAGCCTTTTGTGCCAGGGCGTATGGAGAAGAACACCGGGATTGTTTTTTGACGGAGGAACGCCTTTCCTCAGCGGCATATTTCGCCTCCATGATCGATATCTTCCTTCCCTCGAAGAATATCATATATTCGATCATATTTCCAGAGTTAAAAGGGGTATAATACTCTTTACGCTCTGCGGAAGCGCAAAAAAATAATCGTTGCTAGCAAAGCAAACCGAAAACAGAAATAAAGGGGTATAAGGAAAAATATGCAGAATTTACGACCCGATTGTCTGGCCATGCTTCTTGCCGGCGGAGAGGGAAAAAGGCTCAGCCCCCTCACAGAGGAAAGAGCAAAACCGGCAATTCCTTTTGGGATAAAATACCGTATTATAGATTTTAGCCTGAGCAACTGTACAAACTCCGGTATTAAAACGATTGGAGTTCTCGTGCAGCATAAACCCCATACTATTACCGCTTATGTCGGTGACGGAAATTCCTGGAACTCTGGTCGTCAGGCCACGGAAGGGAAAATTGCCGTTCTTGCTCCTGCTAAAAGGGGCAAAGGACAAAAAATATATCGCGGAACAGCCGATGCCGTTTTTCAAAATATGGCTTTTGTTGATCTGCACAGACCCCGTCTGATCCTGGTTATAGCAGGGGATCATATTTATCAAATGGACTACAGGGAACTTATCGATTACCACACGGAACAGGAAGCCGAAATTACGATCGCGTCAACTAAAGTGCCCTGGGAAGAAACCTGTCGTTTTGGGATTTTGAGCACTACGGGAAACGGGCGTGTTATTGAATTTCACGAAAAACCGGATACAGCGCCAAACAACCTGGCCTCAATGGGGATCTACCTTTTTAATCCGGAGATCTTAAAAAAATATTTGTGGCAGGATCAAAATAATCCTCAGTCCAGCAACGACTTCGGCAAAGATATAATTCCACTGATGCTGAGGGATAACCGCCGCATTTTTGCCTATCCCTTCCGGGGCTACTGGATGGACGTCGGTACTGTCAGTTGTTTCTGGAAAGCCAATATGGAGCTGCTGCAGCATAGCCCCCGGTTGGAGCTCGACAACCCGGATCGGCCTGTTTATACTGCCGGCATAAAACGGTATCTGCGTTATACTGCATCCGAAACAAAAATAAGACGCTCCATGGTTGGCGGCGGGTGCCTTGTATCGGGAGAAATAGACCATTCCATACTATTTTCCGGCGTTGATCTGGAAAAGAGTTCAACAATCAGGGACTCCATTATCATGTCCGGTGTAAAAATCGGGGAAAATACATCTATTAGGAAAGCGATTATTGATCGGAACAGTATAGTGGGTAATAACTGCCGGATTTGCCCTTCAAGCGATCAAGAAGAAGATATTCTTCTCATAAAAGAAAACAGTGTAATACCCGACAATTCAATAATTCACACCACCGGGATAAAGGCCACCGGCCATCTCCAGGAGTTATTACGGAGAGCTGCGAAGGGAGGGGACACCTGTGAAAGTGCTGTTTGTCGCTTCTGAAGCGGTACCTTTTGTAAAAACAGGCGGTCTGGCTGATGTTATCGGAACCTTGCCGTTGGAGCTGAGGAAACAGGGTATCGACACCAGACTTATACTGCCTAAATATGGGGAAATAGCTACTCAGTACCAGAATAAAATGGTTCTTGAAGATACGCTTTCCATCAAGCTGGGGCAGAAATATTATCAGGGTGCCCTGCTAAAAATAAAATATGACGGGGTTCCCTGCTATTTTATTGAACAGGATTATTTGTTTAAGCGGAAAGGAATTTACGGATTTGAAGATGATGCCGCTCGTTTCGTTTTCTTTTCCAGTTTTGTTTTAGAAATCCTTCCTCGTTTGGATTTCCATCCGCAAATCCTGCACTGCCATGACTGGCATACGGGTATGGTCAGCTTTTTATTAAAAACCCGGTATAGCGATATGCAGTATTACAAAAAAATACGCACACTGTTTACAATCCACAATCTCGGCTACAAGGGGCTGTTCCCCAGAAAAACATTGGAAGATTTATTAGCAAAAGAACCGCAGCAATTCGCCATAAACGGCATTGATTTTTTTGGACAGGGGAGCTGCCTCAAGGGAGGCCTGGTTTTTTCCGATTATATAACGACGGTCAGCAAGACCTATGCCCGGGAGATCCAGACCCCATTCTACGGCGAGGGGCTGGATGGTGTCCTCAGAAAGAGGAGCAGTCAACTGCAGGGGATCCTGAACGGCCTGGATTACCAGCACTACAACCCTCTTTCCGACCCGGAAATATTCGTTCCTTTCAAGTATTCTTTTGAAAAGAAGCTGGAAAACAAGCTTAAACTGCAGGAAATTTTAGGATTATTCCAGGACAGGGAAATCCCACTGATCGCTTTTATCAACAGGCTTGTAAAGCAAAAAGGGCTGGATCTGATCAGCCAGGTTGTAGAAGAACTGCTCGGCATGAGAATCCAACTGGTTTTTTTGGGTCACGGTGAAAAAAAATATGAGCATTTTTTACAACAGCTTGCAGATAACAATCCCGACAGGGTCTCGGCAAATATTATTTTTGATGATGCGCTGGCACGCAAAATATACGCCGCCTCCGATATGTTTTTGATGCCGTCCCTTTATGAGCCTTGCGGCATTAGCCAGTTGATCGCCATGAGCTATGGAAGCGCTCCCATTGTAAGGGAAACAGGCGGACTTAAAGATACCGTAAAACCGTTTGACGAATGCAACGAAGAAGGTAATGGTTTCAGCTTTACAAATTACGATGCCCGCGAGATGCTCTCCGCTATAAAAAAAGCGGTGAATCTTTATAGAGATAGACATATTTGGAGCAGGCTGATGAAAAATGCCGTGGAAACAGATTACAGCTGGCAAAAGCCGGCAAAGGAATATTTGGAGCTGTACAGGCGCATGCTCAATACCACCCGTTAACCGGGGCCTGTGACCGCTGCCCCCCGGCCTGCCACCGGCTACAGCTTATGACTGCAAACGGGGATAACTGGACACACAAAAGGACTTCCGGGTTATAGCGAAACATCAAACCACCCGGCCCGGCTCATACCGGATGGGGTACCTTTACCTCTCGCTCTTCCTTCTTCGCCGCTGCTTCCCCCCATGTTCCTTCCGTTCTTTTCTTCAATGCATTTTCTTGCCAGCGCTCGTTTTCCGAAGAAAAAATGATTTCTTCATAGAGCTCAGCGGTTTGCCGGGCAATTTCCTTCCAGGAATAAATATTTACTGCTTTGGCATAGGCGTTTTCCGTCAGTGAAGCGGCCCAGTCTTCCGCGGCGAGAATGCGGCAAATTTGTTCTGAAAGCGACCGGGCATCATTGGGATAAACCTTTAATCCGTCCTTTTCATGTTCAACAATTTCATCAAGGCCTCCTACAGATGAAACGACAACGGGTGTGCCAGAGGCCATGGCTTCGAGGGCGACAATGCCGAAAGGTTCATATAAACTGGGGAAAACAGCTGCCGCAGCAGCATGATAAAGATCATTGCGCGCCTGATCATCGATATATCCTAAAAAATGGACTCTTCCTTCCAATCCCAATTCACGGGTTCGGTTTTTTAAATTTATTTCAAATGGTCCTTTACCTGCAATAACAAATGTTGTTAACGGAAAGCGCTCCAAAATTAACGGGACAGCTTCAAGCAGGATTTGTATTCCTTTCTCCTGCACAAGGCGGCCGATATAAAAAACAATTTTTCCTTCGGGATTAAGGTGAAGCTGCTCCGGGAAAAGGCTTTTATTCGACGGCTGATAAGCTTCGGGGCGGATACCGTTGGGAATAATCTCGATCTTATCCTCGGGTGTATAAAATACATGTTTTATTTCTTCTTCCATATATCTGCTGCAGCAGATTACTTTCCATGCTTCATAGGTAAGCAGCCATTCAATATCACTAATATAGCGCTGCTCGCCGGTATAGAGGCCATTATTCCGGCCGAACTCGGTAGCATGAATTGTAGCCAAAAGAGGTGTGGCATAGATATGTTTGAGACCACGGGCAGCATAAGTAACAAGCCAGTCGTGACCGTGAATAAGATCGTATCTTCCCCTCCTGTTGCTAAGAACTGCACCTTGTTCCAGTAAAGCGAAATTTAATCTCTGCACCCAATCTATAAAATCCCTCTCATTGGCTCCGTGATAAGGGTTAACCCTCCATACCCCGATTCCTTCCATTACCTCGTGTTCCGGTAATTCGCCTCCTCCCGCTGTTATTAAATCCACCTGGATTCCCTGTGCCGCAAGGGCTCTGGATAATTCAAAAACATGCTGGGATAATCCGCCCACACTTTGGGGAGGGAACTCCCAGCTGAGCATTAAAATTCGCATTGTTGAAAACATCCTTTCTGATGATCCATTTGCCCTTATTATCTCCTTCAAAAGAAAGAGTATGTTTTTTCGGCATAAAAAAACCCGGCCATAAAAAATTGCCAGGAGTAAATTTAATAAAATTATGCAATTATGCAAGCCTGTTCCTAAAGAGCTGCAGGGCGTTTTTTCCGCAGATCATTTCCATTTCAGCAGGGTCGAGCCCGGATTCACGCAGTTCCCTCAGGTAACGGCGCTGGGTTATCAGGGGATAATCGCTTCCCAGGAGGATTTTATCCAGTATACCGATCTCCCTGGCAACGCGGTAAATGCTTTTATCGTATAAAAATGGGCCGGCAGCGGTATCATAATAGACCTTCTGCAGCTGTCCCCTCATCTCCGGCATCAGCTCATAGAAAAGCAGTCCTCCGCCCCAGTGGGCATAGATAATGGTCAGTTCGGGATGCCCGCCGGCAAATTCCGCCGCTTCGACCACTGATACATCTCCTTTTCCGGCGTAATAATGCCCTACAATTTCGTTGATGTGCAGCAGCAGCGGCAAATTTCTTTCAACGCAGAGCGAGGCCAGCTTCCCCGCTTCTTTCGCGCTCAGGTCAAATTGCTGGCCCCAGGGAAAGAGCTCGCCTACCCCGACCGCCCCCAGATC
>CAZQXY010000139.1:0-5770 GCA_964597455.1 uncultured Desulfovibrionaceae bacterium | reverse complement strand
GAAGCAGGGGGACGGTTCCATCGTCTTCCATTTTTCAAGCGGTGCGGGGACATTCCCCGCAGGGGGTGTGTCCCCTTACCTTTTCCCCGTCCCCACAGCTTCACTTATACATTAACCCTTGAGCAGTTACAAATTTTTGCTGAATAGCACGATACGGTTTGTATTTGTACCCGATCTGTTGTTATGAACCCCCCATATATTCGATGTTTTTGTAAACTCCTGCAGGTTGATGATCACACCTTCGCAGGCAAAACCCGCCTTTAGACCAAGCTCTATCACGTATTCATCCAGCTTGATGGTGCCGTTTCTAACCTCACCGACTTCAAAGGCAACCCGCCCCCCGGTTTTTGTAATGCGAAACAGCTCTTTAAAAACATCAGCCATAACAAACGACCACTTTTCAACTGTGCCGGCCATCGTTATCTTTCTTTCTATCTCTTCTGTATTGATATTATTAAACCAGCATCTTAACCAGTTATCCTGAGAATACTGGACAACATCCAAAAAAGGAGGTGAGGTAACGGTCAAGTGCACCGAGTTTGCAGGTATCTCGGGCGTAAACCGGGCATCGTTTTGTAAAAAAAGAGCTGTTTCCCCCGCCTGCTGTAAATTTCCCACCTCTGCAGGGCTCAGGTTTTTTATTAAACTGCGCGACTTCTTTAAAATAAGCTTTTTAGTGTCCTTGTAGCTGGGAATCTGGTTCCTTTTCCTGTTTATTTTTACTTGCCTTTCAGGTGTAACCGCCTGATTTGGCGGAAGGGTATAAACAGAAAAGAACCCTGGAGAATGGCCTGTTAACCTGTTTGTGGAAACCATGCGGATCCAGCGGTCGAGGTTGTCCTCACTGCCCTCGCTGCTCCGTTTCAACAAGTATTTCTTTAAAGAGACTATTTCCGCTTCGGTCTGCCGGTGATAAAACATGGATAAATCTATATCATCGGCCTGAAGGCTATTGTCATAAGGTATCCCCTCCAGTCTCTGCTCCACTTCCTGAAGAGAGGGAACAAAAAAACGCGGCCGGCAAAGGATTTCGCTTAAAGGATTGACATCATTCGCGATTATCCTGCGCCCGAAAAGGCCCGCTTCGATTGCCGTTGTCCCCCTGCCGCTGAAAGGATCATAGACCAGGCCGTTCTCTGCAGTCAGCAGTTTGATAAAAAAACGCGCCAGTTGAGGTTTAAAACACGCCCGGTAGGATATTTCCTGAATAGATGAAGCCTGCCTCTGTCTGGATGTCCAATATTCATTAATATAGCGGGGGATACTGCTGCCGCGTGTCTCGATGGTTTCCACCACCGTGGATTTATCATCCGGTGTTAATAAACCGGAGCTGTTATCCTCTTCATGGACAAAGTGTTTTAAGTAATTTGCAAGGTCTGCCCTGTTTAAAAGTTGCATCTTTCCTCCATATAGTTTTTATTGTGTAACCGCATCACTTATTATTTGGACAAAATATAATCAATTCCTGTAATATCTTTTAAAAAATATAAAAAGGTAGACTCTATGCAAAAACGGAATCTACCCTTAATAACCCTCATATAATAACCCTCATAACCTTTATTGCTTTAAATAGCTGAACAAAATATTAAATACCGATAGCTTCCTTCGATAGCCCGCATCCGCGAAAGTGCAATACTATTTGCTAAAATTATAAGCAAGCATCAGCAGCATACACTTATAAGCTGCCTGCATTTATACTACAGGCTGTTTTTCGGGGATAAGAAACCTTGCCGATTGCAAATCCACGTAGTCCGGCAGACCGTTTTTCGTCGGTATCTCTACTTCCCCATTGATCAGCGGCCTGAGATAATCGATAAATTCATCGGTAACATCAAATCCCGACGCGGCAATCCACTCCACAGGAAGTTTTTTCTCCCTGTTGGCCACCTTATCCAGTTCAATACTCCCGGTCAGACAGCGGTACTCCTCATCATCATCCCTGACCAGTGTTACCATTAAACCGGATTTTCCGGATGAGGCAAGCTTTACTGCTTCTTCACCCACCATGCGGGCTTCTTCAGCATCGGTTCCCGCGGCCAGATGCATGGCCGAGCGCTGGGTTGTGCCTGGCACATTACATCTTGCCTTGAGCCCGGTCTTTTTTTCCACCAGCGCTTTCAGCGTACCGGCGAGACCGCCGAGCTGAACATGGCCGAAAGAGTCCTTGCTGTCAGTTGCTGTAAGATAATTTCCTTCTTCATCGACAAGACCTTCAGAGGCGGCAATATAGACGCAGCCTCTCTCACGGTAAATCCTTTCCACTTCGGCGGCAAATTTATCCTCGTTAAAGGGCACTTCCGGCAAACAGAGCAAATGCGGAACATCTCCATCTTCCCTTCTGGCAAGCGCTGCAGTCGCCGTCAGCCAGCCGGCGTTTCTGCCCATTACTTCCAGGATTGCTACACGAGTGTTGTTTATTAACATTTTAAGATCAATACCTGTCTCCAGTACCGTAGTAGCCAGATACCGGGCTGCACTGCCATAACCCGGGCAATGATCTGTAAAAGGCAAGTCGTTGTCAATCGTCTTGGGAATGCCGATTACATTGAGAGGATAGTTTTCACTGGCCGCCAGCTTATTCACCCGGTCGGCCGTGTCCATGGAATCGTTCCCCCCGATATAGAAAAAATACCTGATATTATGCTTTTTAAATACTTGCAACAGCTCCAAATAATCCTCTTCTTTAAGCTTATAGCGGCAGGAACCCAGGGCAGCCCCCGGAGTATATCTCAACCTCTCGATAATATCCTCCGGTTGGGCTGAGAGATCAACAAAATTCTCCTGCAACACACCCTTTACACCATAAAAGGCACCGTAAAGGGTACCTGGCCCTTTAAGCCGCAGCCATTGCCTGATAACCCCATAAACACTGTTATTTATAACGGGGGTGGGACCCCCGGATTGTGCTACAATACCATTCCCAATTAGTTTCATTTCCTTCAACTCCTTTTTAAAATAAAGTATGTACGTTGGTGAATCTGTAAACTGTTGAAGTTGATAAAACCAGGGAATGGCATCTAAAACTCTTTTCCCATTTGGGGCTTCAATTTTTAATTCTAACATTATGTAAACTTGATTTCAATCGCAATATCTGGAAAACATTAATAAAACAGAAACACGGCGGATAGTCCTTATATTTCCACCGTGCAAATTAGCATTATACTTTTTTCATCATCTATTTCTTGTAAATATTTCTAGTAAAGGATAATATATTAGGAGGAAAAATAAAAAAATGGAGGGAATATAGATGAAATCGTTGCGCGAATATCTGTGGTTTAAAACCGAAAACAGAATGGAATTTATCAATATCACTCAACCGGCAAAGAAACAGGACTCCCCTATGAATTCACATAATATGGAGTTGGAGGGCACATCGCGCGAAGGCAGGGGCATAAAAGAAGAAAGAAAGGACAGTAGTCTCCTGGCATCAACATATCCTGCTTCTGATTGGCCAATTTTTTTCAGCAGGGGTTCTGCGAATCCCTTAAGCACCGCCAGCTCGTAAACCAGTGCCGAATTAAACATTACATCCGCTTCTTCCTGAATACGAAAAATATTCCTCTCCTCACCACGCCTGACTGACGGCCATCTCCTGATGGTTTCCAGGGCGCCTGTTCCACGAAACTGCGCATCGCGGACTATGCGCCTGAGCATGCGCGTGTCGGCGGTGTGTATCCTGGTGTGCCTGTCAATATTCAGGGTTGTTAATGCTGATATATAAATTTTAAACTTTTTGTCGCGGGGGATAGAGCTCGTCAATTGCTTGTTTAATCCATGTATACCCTCTATGATCAATGGTTGGTTTTCTTCCAGCCTAACGCGCCTGCCGTGGTATTCCTGCGTTCCGGTGGTAAAATTAAAGGTGGGGACTTCAATTTCTTCACCACTGATCAGCTGCAACAGGTGTTTGTTAAAAAGGGCGAGGTCAATGGCCTCAATATGTTCGAAGTCGTAGTTATTTGACTCGTCAAGAGGGGTACGCTCGCGGTCCACAAAATAGTCGTCAATGGAGATAGGATAAGGGCGTATACCATTTACCAGGAGCTGTGTGCGCAGGCGCTGAGCAAAAGTTGTCTTGCCGGAGGAAGACGGCCCGGCTATCAGAATTACACTGATCTCATCTCTGCGTTCGCTAATCATATCAGCGATCTGGGCAATCTTTTTTTCATGCAGCGCCTCAGCGATACGGATCATCTCCAGACCCTGTCCTTCCTTGATCAGGCTGTTCATGGCTCCTACCGTATCAAAACCCAATATATCCCCCCACTTCTCGGCTTCACGAAAAATCCCGAACAGTTTTGGCTGTTCAATAAATGGAGGGATAGTGAAGGGATCATGCTTTTCAGGAAAACGAAGGATAAGACCCGGCCGGTAGTATTTTAATGCGAATCTCTGCAGCAATCCTGTCCGCGGGACATGATAACCATATAAAGTATCTTCCAGGTTGCTTATGGAGTAAAGGCTAAGATAATCCTTCACCCAAAATTTAAGCAAATACACCTTATCATCAAACCTCTGGCGGCTGAAAACTTGCGCCGCCTCGGGAAGTGTGGCCCGCCTTTTTTTAATAGGCAGATCCCTGTTGACCAACTGCCACATTTTTTTCTCTACAGCCGCCACATCTTCTTCAGTTAACTCCGGGCTCTTCTCAATTTCACAGTAAAGGCCCTTGCCCAGTGAATGCTCGACTTTAACCACTGCTTCCGGAAAAAGTTCGTGAACAGCAGTAATCAGGAGAAAGGTGAGACTGCGTCGATAAATGCGCACTCCTTCCATGGCAGTCAGATCCAAAAACTTTATTAAAACCGGTTCTTCGATAACCGAGGCCAATTCATTGAGTTTATTATCAACCAAAGCCGCTACAACAGGAGAAGGGTAAAAAGAACTCACTTCCTCGCTGATTTCTAGCAGGCTGCGCCCTCCGGCCAAAGGTTGCACTTTCCCTCCCGGCAGCAATACATTAACTTCTATAAATGGCTGCTTATTAGACATTTGAAACCTCTTTTTGTTTTTCCCGGCAGCGGGTAATGTCAATTTTACTCGGTTATAACTTCGACTATCATGGCAGTTTTACCTGCATATCTTCGCTTTTTCTACCATTGAGAGATATTTTCCTGTAACCTGTAAACCAATGAAAAATATGATATAATTCATTTCATCAGAAATCCCTTAAGTTAACTCAAGAAGGAGGCTATAACAGATGAAATCACTGCGTGAATACCTCTGGTTTGAAACCGAAAACAGGATGGAGTTTACCAATATTACCCCGCAGGTACAGAAATTTATTGATAAAAGCGGGGTAAAAGAAGGGCTGTGCCTTGTAAATGCCATGCACATTACCGCAAGCGTCTTTATTAACGATGACGAAGGAGGGCTGCACCGGGATTTTAAAAAATGGCTGGAAAAACTTGCTCCACACGAACCGGTATCCCAGTATGCCCATAATACTTTTGAGGATAACGCCGACGCTCATTTAAAAAGGCAGATAATGGGCAGGGAAGTGGTAGTTGCGGTAACCGAAGGCAAGCTGGATTTCGGCCCCTGGGAACAGATCTTTTATGGGGAATTTGACGGACGCAGGAAAAAGAGGGTACTGGTAAAAGTAATCGGAGAATAAACCATTCCATTGGAGATGAGCAGCCCAAGAAAAACATATTAGTAATCAATAGGACCGTCCCCGTGCTTCTTGTCCCCTTTATGCTGGATCAGAAGCAGAGAAGAACGAAATCGCTAACGCGATGGCTTTTCAAAATCTCAATTTAATAAAAAA
>CAZQXY010000138.1:0-5785 GCA_964597455.1 uncultured Desulfovibrionaceae bacterium | reverse complement strand
GTATAAAATAATGGAGATTAAATAAAATGGGGGTTAATACATTCTATGTCAGAGGTCCATCAAAGTGATGAGTTTTATCTCAGGCAAAAAAAAATAGCGGAACTAAGGGAAAAGGGTGTTGAACCTTACGGGGACAAATATGAGGTTACTCACCAGGCGGGGGCGGTTATTCAAAATTTTGCAGAGCTGGGGGATAGTAGTGTAAGTGTTTCAGGGCGGATCCTTAGCAAACGGGGGCACGGCAAGGCCGCTTTTGCCCATATTCTGGATATGAGCGGGAAAATTCAAATCTATATCAGGCAGGACCGTGTCGGCGAGGAAAATTACAACCTATATAAGAGTCTTGATATCGGGGATATTATCGGTGCAACCGGGGAAGTTTTTAAAACTAAAACCGGTGAAGTAACGATCAATATCTCTTCTTTTAATCTTTTATCAAAATCGCTGCGGCCGTTGCCGGAAAAATGGCACGGCCTGAAGGATGTGGATCTGCGCTACCGTCAGCGATATGTTGATTTGATTGTGAACCCTGCTGTCCGCGAGGTTTTTATAACCCGCAGTAAGGCGATTCAGGCCATTCGCGAATATTTAACCCGAAAAGATTTTTTAGAAGTTGAAACTCCTGTAATGCACGGTGTCGCCGGGGTGCCAGCGCCCGGCCGTTTGTTACCCATCACAACACGCTTGATCTTGATCTTTACCTGAGAATTGCCACTGAGTTGCATTTAAAAAGGCTGGTTGTTGGGGGAATAGAAAAGGTATTTGAGCTGGGAAGAATCTTTAGAAATGAAGGCATATCTACTAACCACAATCCTGAGTTTACCACCGTGGAGATCTACCAGGTGAATGCAGATTATGAAGATATGATGAAGCTTACCGAGGAACTTGTGGCTTCAGTTGCCGAGGAGATTCTGGGAACCTTAAAAATCAGCTATGGGGGGAAAGAACTCGATTTGTCACTTCCCTGGCCTCGCCGCGACCTTCTGGACATTGTCCGGGAGTATACAGGTGTTGATTTTGATTCTATCCCCGACGATGAAGGAGCCAGGCAGGCAGCCCTGCAGAAAGGTCTGGAACTTGAAGGCAAAGAAAGCAGAGGGCAGATTATTTTTACCTTTTTTGAAAAATTTTGCGAGGACAGGCTCTGGGGTCCCCTCTTTGTACAAAAATACCCGGTGGAAGTATCTCCGCTGGCCAGACGCTGCAGCGACGACCCGCGGTATACCTGCCGCTTTGAAACCTTTCTTGCCGGCAAGGAGATTGCAGATGCTTTTACAGAGCTTACTGATCCTTTCGACCAGCGGGCACGGTTTGAAGCACAGGTAAAATTGCGTGCTGCCGGCGATGAAGAGGCGCACATGATGGACGAGGATTTTCTTACTGCGCTGGAGTACGGGATGCCACCGACTGGTGGGCTCGGTATCGGTATCGACAGGTTAATCATGATCCTCACCGATTCCCCTTCCATCAGGGATGTCATTCTCTTCCCCACAATGAGGCCCAGGGAATAAGAAAACCCTTTAACCTTTTATTATTTTTTATTCCTCTAAAAAAATAATGCAGCTGGAAAAATGTGTAAATGCTAACCTTTTTCAAGGCTGTTTCCTGCGTTACGCAGGAGATTTACGTGTTCCAGCTGCATTAATAATATTTACTTGCCGCGCATAAATTATTCATGGTTATAAAAAATTTTATCGTTTTTTTAAAAGGTGATTGCATGTACCCTCTCACGCATCTATATTTTGCAAAAAGAGTGCTGGGTTATCTTGACGATCCCACTGCTCTTGGGAGCATTTTCCCAGATATACTTATTCGTAGCGGTTTTGCCTGGAATGAAAGCCATACTCTCGGGAAAGAAATTTGGCGGCATTTTCGTGGAAAAGAAAAGGACCTGGTTCACTTTTCTCTGGGAGTAATTACGCATGGCATAGAACCAAAAGGACTTGACTACTATAGCGATGAAAAATATAGAAATTATGAAAGAGGTTATTGCTATGAAAAGGCAAAGCCGCTTATCAACAGGGTAGTGGAAGCATGTAATATTTCCGCCGAAAATGGCTGGTGGAAAGCCCATAACTTCATTGAAATGGGTGTTGAACTTTATATAAATGAAAAATCTCCGCAGCTGCTAACCTTCTTTCAGCAAGCTTTTAGCAATACTGCGCTGGTCAGGGAGCTCTGCAGAGAAATATCCCCTCTTCTACACCGGGATGCCGGTCTTTTAGAGAAGTCCTTACTTACTTTCAAAAGTTTTTTTAAAGAAGAACCGCTGGATGCCCGGCAGCTTGCTCTGCGCTATCAGAGGCAGATCTATTTTCGCCATAATATTGAATCGATCGATCTGGCTGAAAGCCGGGATATTATTCATAAAGGAAAAGACCTGGTTGCTTGTGATATAGAAGACTTTTTTGCGGAGGCAAGTGCAGATGTAAGACATGTATTAAATGAGGTAATAAACGGGAATGAAAAATGATTTCCAACGGACCTTTTTGTGTGGATTGTGTGGGATACGGGCTTGATTATCAGGATAAAATATGGAAGGGTTGGGGCGAGGTGAACGTTGATACAGTTGATAAAGGTTTGAGGTGAGCAAATGGATTACAGGGTAGGAGTGGATCTGGGTGGGACAAAGATGCTTTTGGCCCTTGCCGCTGGTGACGAGGGTGAGATTATCAGAATAAAAAAAGTACCTACGAGGGCAAAGGAAGGGCCGCAGGCGGTCCTTCGCCGCCTTATAGGTAATATTGGAGAGATCCTTTTTGAAGAGGGGCTGTCCTTTAATAAACTTGAAGGTGTTGGTCTTTGCATCGCGGGCTTTTATGATATTCGTTCCAGACAGATTATCAGTTCTCCCAATCTTCCCGGCTGGGAGATGTTCCCGCTGGAAAGAGAATTAATCGAAAAGCTGCATTTGCCGATAATTATAGAGAATGATGCCAATGCTGCAGCCTACGGGGAATTTGTTTTTGGAGCAGGCAGAGGCACAAAAAATATGGTTAATATTACCCTCGGGACCGGCATAGGCGGAGGGATAATTGCAGAAGGTAAAATCTACCGGGGCAGCGGCGGTTTTGCCGGTGAACTGGGGCATCTCAATGTTTTGCCCAATGGCCCGCCTTGCGGTTGTGGGCGGCGCGGTTGTGTGGAAAGCCTTTCCTCGGGTCCTGCTATCGAAAGGGAATGGAGTTTGATTTCTACGGGAAACTCTCCACAGCAGGGGATTACTATGGAAAACTGCCCCGGACTGAGCGCCAGTCAAGTTTTTGCTGCTGCCCATGACGGCAATCCGGATGCTCTAAAAATCGTGGAAAAGGCTGCTTATTATCTCGGGCTTGCCCTTTCTTATGTGGTAAACATCTTGAACCCCGAGATGATTGTTATCGGGGGTGGCCTGGCCGGTTACGGGGATTTTTTTATTGATCGGGCGAGATGTTATTTAAATGAGGCTGCAATTGGGCCTTCAGGGAAAATGGCGGCTCTGGTGCCTGCCGCACTGGGGGAAGAGTCCGGTGTGAAGGGAATATTGCGCTTGCTGGATGAACTGTTAATAGGGCTGTAGTTTTCCGGGAAAAGAGCCGGTGTTGGAGTAACCTTTTTCTGCATTGTCCGTTATATAGAGTAAAGAGGTTAATAAAGTGAGCACAGAAAATAATACTGGATCTTTCATTCAAACTGGTTGCCTGAGCCATTACAGGTAAAAGGTGGTTTTATCCGGGCAGGCAGGAGAAAGAATGGCGGGAGTAGAATTTTAATAAGCTAGACCCTCAAAGGATACCCGAAACGTAGCGGGCTTATATCGGGGTGCAATCAATTTGCCCAGGAAATTATCGTCGGGGCAAGGGGTTTAGCTTCCGCCCAGTACCTAAATCCCCTGAAGGAGAGATCCAGTTGCCGATTGAAGAAAGGGAGCAGGAGATAGTTTCCAGGGCTCAGCTTAACCCTGTTTCTTTCGCTCCGCTTTATGACCATTATTTCCCAAAAATATATAACTATATCTATAACAAGGTTAATAATTCACAGTTGGCTGAGGATTTAGTGTCCGAAACTTTTTATAAGGCCTTGGCCAATATAAAAAGATTTCAATGGCAGGATCGTTCTTTCGCAAGCTGGTTGTATACGATTGCCCGCAATCAGGTTATTGATCAATTTCGCAAGCGCAATCCCGTGTTACTCGATAACAACATCGAGATGACTGATCAAACGGAAAAAGGCCCGGAGGAGAAGGTTATCCAGGATGTTACCAGGGAAGAGTTGTTGAAGGCAATCAGAACACTCAGTCCCGATCAGCAGGATGCGCTGCTGCTCCGTTATCAGGAAGATCTGACGATTAAGGAAATTGCCGTGGTTTTAGGAAAAAATGAAGGAGCGGTAAAAGCGCTTTTGTTTCGCGGGTTGCGGAGCTTGCGCAAAAAAATGGAAGGAGGGGATTTTAATGCCGCAATTTGAATGGGATAAATCATGGGATAAATCAATGGAAGATCTCTGTTCTTCGGAAAAAGAGATTCAAAAACTGCAGGAAGTTGCATCATTGCTCAGCGGGATGCCAAAAGCCGAATCCTCTCCTCTGTTTAGAGATAATCTCAAAGAGCGGTTAATGGAAAAGGCTGGGGAGGAAGGAAGTGCCCCCGCCGGCAAGAAGAGCAGGCTTTTCAATCTTAAAACAGCCTTGCTAGCCAAAAAAAAGAACAGCCTTTTGGGGTCGCCCGTTTTTTCTGCTGCAGCTGTTGTGTTATTTATTGTAGCCGTAACCTTTTTCTATAATCAGAGCCCCATTATCGATAACCCGGAAATTGCTAACCCCTCCGGCCCTCAAGTCCCGGAGACACATATCTCTTCCAGCGACCGGCATTCTGAGGAAGGGCCGCTTTCCGAAGGCGTTGGCACCGATATACCTCCCGCAGGAAGGGAGGACGGGGATCCGCCTCCCGAGAAAGACCCGGTCAAAGAAGTGCCCGGCAATCATGAAGATGTATTAACTCCGAGAGATCCGGGAGATCCGGGAGAAACAACGCCTGAAACCGGCATCTTGAATGATCCGGAAACTTTAGACCCTACCGGGCCGGATAATAATGGTGAAGAAAATCCCCTCAAGGAAGAGCCGGAGTTCGAGGCCTGGAAAAACGGGAAAGTACTGGCGCTTGGCGGGAAGTTGAAGCTGGCTTCCGTATATTATGACGTTAAGAAGGAAGATAGTCCCGACCCGGCGGACAATACAAGGTGTTCGTGGGACCCGCGGAAGAATCTTTCGGCTGCTGGAGGTGAAGGGGGAACAATAGGTACAAATGCGTGGGCAAAGGAGATCCTTTTAAACGAAGGGTTTATGGTAGAAAGTGCAGATCATCTGCAGGTCAATCCTCAGGAAACTCAAAAAGGGATTTATGCGGAGATCATTTATAAAGAACGGAAAAGCGGTGGACAGAATCCGGCTCTTATTTTGCTCTGTGGTGAAAAAGAGGGGATTTTAGGGTATTATTATCAGGAGCAGGGCGGAGCAGCTGCGGAGCCGGGCTTTTATCGCCTGCTCTCGCCGGCTCAAGCTTTTAAACACGTAAAAGAGTTACAGTGGTATACCCCTCAGCAGAGAATGTTGTTTTCTTTCCAGAAAGTAAGCCTTACCTATCACGAATTTGAAGTTGAAGAAAACGGCGGTCAAAAAACGATCACCCTTCCTGCTTACTGTTATGTGGGCATGCCCTTATCAAAGGGGGATGCTATTAAAATATATGTGCCTGCTATCTAAAAATGAATGAAATCTAAATAAGGCGGGGACAGACCTCTTGCAGAG
>CAZQXY010000137.1:0-5818 GCA_964597455.1 uncultured Desulfovibrionaceae bacterium | reverse complement strand
AGACAATTATTATGCCAATTATTGTGCATATCGCAATATTTGATCTTGTTTAACCTAGTGAAAATATTAAAACTATTTTTCGTAATAGTATGTTGTTCTTATAGGCATTACCTCCCTTCGGTGCAGATTTAATAGGGGTATGACCCGACTTTACTATAAACAATCAAAAATCAAGAAACAATCAAGACCTGGCATTGAGGCCCAACAGCTCACGTCCTATAGTCAATTTGTGCATCTCTCTTGTGCCCCCAAGAATAGTTGTCAGGATTGCATCGCGATAGTGCCGGGCTACGGGATAATCATCGGTACAGCCGTAGGCCCCGTGTACTCGAATGGCTTGCTCTGCAGCTCTTACAGCAAGGTCGCTTGCCAACATCTTGGCGGCTGAAAGTTCTTTGGCATGGGGAAGATTTTTGCTTTTCAGATCGGCAGCATAATATACCTGCCAGCGGACAGCCATGAGCTCTGCGGCCATGGTGGCGATGGTATCCTGGATCATCTGGAATGAACCGATGGGCTTCCCAAATTGCGAACGTTCTTTGGCGAATTCGATGCTGGCGTCCAGACAGCATTGTACCATGCCTAGCGCTCCGGCCGCGATAAAAAGGCGGGCGGAATCAATCCCGTGGAGAGCAACGTTAAGGCCTCGTCCAACTTTATTGATGAGATTTTCCTTGGGCACCCGGCAATCCACGAAACCAAGATTACACAGATCCCCGGCCTGATCGCCTATCATACTGATCGGATGGCTCGAAAAACCGGGAGTGCTGACATCTACCGCAATCAGGGCAGTCCCCTTCCATCCCAAACTTTTATCTGTTTGGCATAGTACCAGGACTGTATCTGCTATACTACCGTGGCTGATAAAGTTTTTTGACCCGTTAATGACCCATTCATCTCCAACGAGTTCGGCCCTGGTCTCTATGGCTCCGGCATCGCTGCCTGCGGCAGGTTCTACCGCCCCTACCGCTATTATGGTCTCTCCGCTGCACAGCGGGGGAAGATATTGTTGCTTTTGCTCTTCACTGGCGGCTAAATAAAAGATAGTTGCCGCTAAAACGCTGTGCCCTAAAGCAGTAAGGGTTTGCGACCAGCTTACATAGCTCAGTTGCTCCCATACGAGAGCCGCTTCCATATAGTCATATCCCGCACCTCCATATTGCTCCGGGATATGTATGCCCAGCATTCCCAGCTCGCCCAACTTTTTGGTAAGATCAAGGTTTACCTTACGTTGTTCCTCATACTCCCTAATTGTGGGCAACATTTCTTTTAGAGCGAAATCTCTCGCATTATCCTGCAGCATTTTTTGTTCCTCAGTCAGATTAAAATCCATCTAGATCTTCCTTTCGTTAGATAATCTGTTTAATTCTAAAGAGGTATGTTTCCATGCTTCTTGGGAACCGTGCCAATTTTTTTATTTTGTATAAACCGGAGCGATTGAATGAGGGTTCGTCTGGTCTCTCTGGGTTCAATGATGTCATGTATATATGTCACATCGGATGCCAAGGCCATAGGATCGGCATAAAGGGTTTTATATTCCTGAATCTTCTGAGCTCTGAAGGCCTCAGGATCGGGAGTATTCTTGATCTCGTCTGTATAGAATAAAGCTACGGCCTGTTCGGCCCCCATGGCGCCAACTTCGGTAATTGGCCAAGCAAAGATCAGATCGGTCCCTAATCCTGGTAATATACCCATACCCAGAGCGGCCCCGCCGTAGACCTTTCTTATTAAGATGGCAATCTTGGGTACGGTCGCTTCGGATAGGGCGTAGAGTACCTTGGCGCCATGTCGGATGATTCCCGCATATTCCTGGTCTTTGCCGGGCAAATATCCCGGAGTATCTACAAGTAGAATGATGGGAATATTGAAGGCATCGCAGAAACGGATAAATCGTGCCTGTTTGTCAGAGCTGTCCATACTCATGCAGCCTGCCCGTACTCTGGGCTGATTGGCTACAATGCCAACCGTATTTCCTTCCAGCCTTGCTAAGCCGATGATTATCTCATTGGCAAATTCAGGCTTGACTTCAAGAAATTCACCTCCGTCCACGATATCATTGATCACAAGGCGCATATCATACCCCTTGGTAGGTTGTACCGGAACGATATGCTCAAGTGATTCTGTAAAGCGATCAGGGGAATCTCCAATGTCCTTATGAGGCGGTTTTTCTCTCCAATTGGAGGGAAGATAAGACAGAAGCCGGCGTATTTCTTTCATGCAGTAGGCTTCACTTTTAACCCTGAAATCGGCAACACCTGATATCTGGCTATGTACTTTTGCACCTCCCAGCTCTTCCATGCTTATGTCCTCGCCCAGGACTGACTTGACGACTCTCGGGCCTGTTATAAACATATGGGATATATCATCCACCATGAATATGAAGTCGGTCAGGGCCGGTGAATATACGGATCCTCCGGTGCAATTACCCAAAATGGCGGAAATCTGCGGCACGGCCCCGGAGCAACGGGTATTTATATAAAATACGACTCCGGCAAACTTTTCATCACTGACCCGATACGGGTCATCACTGCCTGCAAGCTCAGGTCTGATAACCCGCGCCCCGGGTGAGTCATTAAGACCGATCAGGGGCACGCCCATATCCAGAGCCATTTCATGAATCTTGTACAATTTCCTCCCATGATAATAACCCTGAGATCCTCCAAACACAGTTACATCTTGGGAAAAGACACATACGGTTCTGCCTTCTATTGTACCGTGTCCGATAACGATACCATCACCGGGTGCGCCAATTTTATGTTTGATCAACATGTTAAATTCATGAAAACTGTCAGGGTCCAGCAGCAAATCGATCCTTTCGCGAGCCGTCAGTTTACCTTTTTCATGTTCCCTGGCGATCTTTTTTTCGCCACCGCCCAAAGATGCAACATATTTGGTCTTACGAAGTCTTTGAATATGTTCCTGCATATGAATTCCTCCCCGTATAATCTTTTTTGGTCTATCCCATTGATTTTTAATTAAGAGCAATTTAACTTGGGTGACATCCCACTGATAGAATATAGCAATTATTATGCCATCTGACGCTTATCCGAAAAGAAAGTTTTCTTAAAATATTTCAGTCCCGGGAACCTATCTTTTCGAGTTATGAGCATTTATGCTCATAACTGCGGTGGATTGCGCTAAATGCTGGATCTCAAAAGAATGATCGTTATTCCTTTTAAATTATTTTCCTATAAAATGACATCGTTAATATTTTTGCCCCTGCTTGATTATTTCATATTAATGTAAGCTATACAAGTTATGAGGGTGTCATTGTTAATTATCTTTAGATTTGATATAATTATTGTAGGTTATCAGAACATTTTGTTTGTTTTTCAAATACCTGGAGTGATATTGATGGAGCAAAACAATGGAGAGGTCTTAATACTATTCTGCGGTTCTTTTCTAACCATTCTTGATAAAATAAACGATCCCATAATTGTTATTGACAAGGATGGTATTGTTGTCTACATAAACAGTGCTTATGAACATCAGATAGGAATCACGCGGGATAAAATTTTGCATAGAGATTTAAATGAAAGATATCCCAATGACAAGCTCCTCGCAGTCCTAAAAACAGGGCAGCAGATAAAAAATGATGAATATTACGATGAAACGCTCGGCTATGATATTGTAGCGCACTTTATTCCCTTAAAAGATGCTGATGGAGAAGTAAAAGGAGTAATCGGGGTTGGCAATGCGAATACTATTTACAAAATAAATATGCAGCTTCGGGGATTAGTTGTCGGAAATACAGGAGAGCCAAAGCGAAAAGTTAATAGAGCAGAACTGCAAGCTTTTAAAAAAATCATCAGTAATGACGCGAAAATGCTGCATTGCCTCAATATAGCGGCCAATGTGGCCCAAACAGACGCTTCAGTTATGCTTAGGGGCGAAACAGGTTGTGGCAAAGAATTGTTCGCTGAAGCTATTCACAAAGCCAGCAATCGTTCTAATTATCCTTTTGTAGTAGTAAACTGCTCGGCGATTCCTGAAAATCTCCTGGAATCAGAACTGTTTGGATATATTGGGGGTGCATTTACAGGAGCCAAATCCCAAGGGAAAAAAGGGAAATTTGAAGCGGCCCACAACGGAACATTGTTTTTAGATGAAATAGGAGATATCTCGCTTAATACACAAGTTAAACTATTAAGATTTACGCAGGAAAAATATATCGAAAAATTGGGAGATACAAAAAAAATACCTGTCAATGTAAGAATTATTTCAGCCACCAATAGAAACTTAGAACAAATGGTACAGCAGGGTGAATTTCGGGCCGATCTGTATTACCGGCTAAACGTAGTTCCAATTTTTATTCCACCGTTAAGGGAAAGTATTATTGATATATCCCTTCTTGCCGATCACTTTTTAAATTATTATACCAAAAAATACCATAAAAACTTAAGATTTACACCCGATGCTATGAAGCGCCTGCAAGAGCATTCATGGCCTGGTAATGCAAGAGAGATAAAAAACGTTATTGAAAAAGCTGTTATTCTCTGTCAGACAAATAAGATTATCTCAGATGATTTGCAATTAAACGTTTTAAATGTTTCCGTAAAACCTGAATCTCATACATTATGCTTGAACACCGCAATTGAAAATTTGGAGAAAACAATCATCCTGGAAGCATTGGCCAAAACAAAAAATAATAAGAGCGAAGCAATAAATTATCTGAACATCAGTCGAAGCGCTTTTTATGCCAAATTAAAAAAATATAACATTTCTTGATCATTACTCATCTTGATCATTACTCAACCCCGAAACGCCGCTATTTCAAAGGGCTCACGGGGTTATTGATCTGTATTTGCAATGAAATCATTAATTTCTGGTAACCGGCCATTTTTAAAGTTATAATAGAAGTGGCTGAAAAAGGCCTGAGGGATTAGCCCAGTAGTAATTAATCCAGCAGTAATAAAGGAGGAAATAACTTGCCTTTGGATTTTAAGCAGCGCTTCTTTCGTCTTCTGCCGGCGGTGGATAAAATATTGCAGGAAAAAACACTGTTAGAAATTGAGGAGAAGGTTCCCCGGGGTTTAGCAGTGGAGGCTGTGCAGGATGTTATCACCGAAAAAAGGTTATCCATTCGCCGGGCTGTATCGGAAAAAGAACTGGAACTTTTGGATTTATCCTCCGCAGCCCTGGCCGGGGAAGCCCTGAGGAAAATTGAGGAGAAAACAGGGTCTAATTTAAGGCCTGTTATTAATGCTACGGGTGTTGTCTTGCACACCAATCTCGGCCGTTCTCCCCTTGCCGATGCTGCGCTGGATGCCATCAATACTGTGGGTGCTTCTTACAGCAATCTTGAACTATCTCTGGCATCAGGACGGCGGTCTTCCCGCTATGATCATGTTGAGGAACTTCTCTGCCGTCTTACCGGGGCGGAGGCGGCACTTGTGGTCAATAATAACGCCGGGGCCGTTTTCCTGGCGTTGAACACCCTGGCGCGGGGGAAGGAAGTTATTGTTTCCAGGGGGGAACTCGTGGAAATAGGGGGCTCCTTTCGCTTGCCCGAGGTTATGACCTCCAGCGGGGCGGTGTTAGTGGAGGTCGGCACCACTAACAGGACTTATCTTAAAGATTACCGGGAAGCGGTTACCGGGAGTACCGCCCTGCTGCTTAAAGTGCATACAAGCAATTATAAAGTAATGGGCTTTACTGTTGCTGTGCGCTCCGGATCCCTGATGGGGCTCGGCGGGGAATACGGTATTCCTGTTATGGAAGATCTCGGCAGCGGGGTGCTGGTCGATTTATCGAGGTACGGCCTTCCTTACGAGCCAAGGGTCCAGGATCTTGTGGCGGCAGGCGTAGATCTGATTAC
>CAZQXY010000136.1:0-5865 GCA_964597455.1 uncultured Desulfovibrionaceae bacterium | reverse complement strand
GCTCGGAACTGGTCGCCCAGGCTAAAGAAGAAGCTGCGCGTGCTCTGGAGCAAGCGCGGCTGGAAATAGAAAAAGAAAAAAGGTCAGCTATGGCTGCCATTCGCGGTCAGGCGGCAGAACTTGTAGTCATGGCGACAGGCAAGGTTTTGGCACGCACCCTTACCTCTGAAGATCAGGAGCATCTGCTTCAGAATGCCCTTGTGGAGGTGGAGAGATTATAGTGAACGACAAAAGAGTTGCCCGGCACTATGCGGAGGCCCTCTTTTATGCAGCCCAAAAATGGGGGCAAGAAGAAGAGGTGGGAGAGAAGCTTGCCTCTTTGAAAGAAATATTTGAGGAAGATGCCGAGCTCCAGAAAATCCTTTCCAATCCGCTTTTATCTTCCCAGGAAAAAGAAAAGGAATTAAAGGATCTGCTTCCTCGGATAATGAGCAGAAAAAAAGAAGAGATGTTTACTTCTATTGCTCCGGAATACCAACGCCTTCTCGATCAAGCGAAGGATATTGAGGCGGTGGGTGTAACAGTGGCTGCTCCCCTTTCCCCTGTTATGGAATCCGAACTGGAAAGCAGGCTGGTTCGTTTTGTTGGGAAGAAGATCCGTATGGAGATAAGGATTGAACCAGAAATATTAGGGGGATTTGTCTTACGCTGGGGAGACCGGGTAATAGATGCCAGTGTCAAGAAAAAGGTGGAGCTCATGGGCACCCGTTTAAGGACAGTCTAGTACCCGGGTTGGTTAACTGATGTAAAGGGGTGAGAAGAATTGGATAGTAAGCTTGAAGAGATTACCAGCGTTTTGATGCAGCAGCTAGAACGCTATGAGCTGGAGATAGAGGTAGCCAACAAAGGTATCGTTACTTACGTGGGTGACGGCATCGCTCGCGTCCAGTTGGGGCAAGTTATGGCCAGCGAACTCCTGGAGTTTCCAGGGGGAGTATACGGTATGGCCTTGAACATCGAAGAGGATAGCATAGGGGTGGTTATTTTAGGTCCGTACCAGCATATTAAGGAAGGGGACGAAGTCAAAAGGACGGGCCGCATTATGGAGGTACCGGTAGGGGACGGCCTTATTGGCCGGGTGGTGAGTCCGGTGGGTGAGCCCTTGGACGACAAGGGTCCGATCGATGCTGAGAAGCACCGGCCGGTAGAATTTCTCGCCCCCGGGGTGATCAAGCGTCAACCGGTAGACACTCCGTTGCAAACAGGTATTAAAACTATCGATGGCATGTTCCCCATCGGTCGGGGGCAGCGGGAGTTGATCATCGGAGACCGTCAAATCGGAAAAACGGCTATTGCCGTGGATACAATTATCAACCAAAAGGGTCAAGACGTTATCTGTATCTACGTAGCTATAGGCCAGAAGGCTTCCACTGTAGCCAGCGTTACTCAAAAATTTGAGGAAACGGGTGCAATGGATTACACTACTGTGGTGGTGGCCAATGCCGGTGAAGCAGCCCCGCTATTGTATATTGCTCCCTATGCCGGCTGTGCTATAGGCGAATATTTTATGTATGATCAGCAACGGGATGTTCTGATAGTTTACGATGATCTTTCCAAACACGCTGTGGCTTATCGAGAGCTTTCCCTGCTATTAAGGAGGCCCCCCGGAAGGGAAGCTTATCCTGGGGATATCTTTTACCTGCACTCCCGTTTACTGGAGAGGGCGGCCCGCTTAAGTGATGCTATGGGCGGCGGTTCAATGACAGCCTTACCCATAATTGAAACCCAGGCGGGTGACGTCTCTGCTTATATCCCCACTAACGTCATCTCCATTACTGACGGTCAGATTTATCTGGAAGGGGATTTATTCTACGCAGGCCAGCGTCCGGCCATTAACGTGGGGCTCTCTGTTTCCCGGGTTGGAGGGGCGGCCCAGGTAAAGGCTATGAAGCAGGTAGCAGGGCGTTTGAAATTGGACCTTGCACAGTACCAGGAATTAGCGGCATTTGCTCAGTTTGGGACAGATCTGGATAAAGCTACAATGGCAAGTTTATCCAGGGGTGAACGGATGATGGAACTTTTAAAACAGGGCCAGTACCAGCCTATGGCGGTGGAAGAGCAGATAGCAGTAATTTATGCAGGTGTGAACAGATATTTAGAGAATTTGTCTATTGAAAAGGTAGGGCCTTTTGAGCAGGAGTACATCCGTTTTCTGAAGAGCAACTATCCCAATATCCTCCAGGAGATTCGGGAAAAGAAAGCTTTGGATGATGAGCTGGAGGAGCTTTTGAAAAAGAGTATAAAAGAATTTCTAGACAGTTTTGTTCCGGTTAGCGAAACTGGTTCCTGATTGCCAACCGTCAAGCAATAAACGAGTATTTTCGGTTGGCGGAAGATAAAGGCGGTGGAATACTTGTCTAGTATAAGGGAAATTAAACGGCGTATACGGGTGATAGGCAATATCCAGCATGTTACCGGTGCGATGAAGATGGTGGCATCAGCCAAACTGCGCCGGGCCCAAAGTCAGGTGTGGGCAACTCGTCCTTATGCCCTAAAAACAGCTGAAGTGGCAGGCCGTTTAGCTTTGGCTCCAAATGCCCAGATGCTCCCGCTGGTAGCGTCCCGGGAGGTTAAAAAGACATGCTATGTATTAATGATTGGAGATAAGGGGTTAGCGGGGGCATATAACGCCAATGTTATTCACTTGGCCCAGGAATGTTTGGCCAAAGAGGAGAAGCCGGCTGCTTTAATTATATTGGGCCGCAAGGGTGTACAGTATTTTCGCCGGCGTTCGGTGGAAATGCTTAAATATTATGTAGACATTGGAGATGAACCCGATCTATCCCTGGCCCGGGAGCTAGCCCGGCAACTTATGGAGATCTTTTTAAACGGGCAGGTAGATGAGGTGAACCTGGTTTACGCCCGTTTTTATACAATCCTGCGCAATGTTCCTCAGGTGGAAAGGCTTTTGCCTATAGAAACTCCTTCAGTTGAAGGAGCGGAAATGATGGATTATATTTATGAACCAGAGCCTGTGGGTGTGCTGGAGGCTATTTTACCCCGTTACTGTGAGATAAAAGTGTACCAGGCCCTTTTAGAGGCCAAGGCTAGCGAAATCAGTTCCAGAATGGTAGCCATGGATGGTGCCACTAAGAATAGTGGCGAAATGATTGATCAATTAACCTTGTCCTTCAATAAAGCCCGCCAGGCCGCCATTACTACCGAACTACTGGAAGTGGCAACTGGCGCTGAAGCTTTGAAGGCCGAGGGGTAGAGGAGGGACTTGACATGAACGAAGGAAAAGTGGTGCAAATTATAGGTCCGGTAGTAGATGTGGAGTTTCTTGAAGAAAATTTACCCGCTTTATATAATGCAGTTATCATTAAAGAAAAAGAGATTGACCTTACCATGGAGGTTATGCAACATTTAGGTGACAATAGGGTCCGGTGTGTAGCCTTGTCCTCTACCGACGGCATGCAAGGAGGGATGAAGGCTATAGATACGGGAGCCCCCATAAAGGCTCCGGTAGGTGTTTCTACCTTAGGCAGGTTATTTAATGTGGTGGGCGAAGCTATAGACGAAAAAGGCACATTGGAACCGGAAGAGTGGTGGCCTATCCATAGGGAACCCCCTTCCTTTGACGATCTAAAGCCTTCTACCGAGATCCTGGAGACAGGCCTGAAAGTTTTGGATCTTTTAGCACCCCTGCCCAAGGGCGGAAAGATGGGTCTATTTGGCGGGGCCGGTGTAGGAAAGACGGTTCTGATTATGGAGCTCATCCGCAACATTGCCTACGAGCATGGGGGATATTCTGTTTTTGCCGGTGTAGGTGAGCGTACCAGGGAAGGTAATGACCTTTACCTGGAGATGACTGAATCCGGAGTTCTAGATAAAACAGTCCTAGTATACGGCCAGATGAACGAACCCCCGGGAGCGCGCATGCGGGTAGGGTTAACAGGGTTAACCGCTGCCGAATATTTCCGGGACAAAGGGGGCCAGGACGTACTGTTTTTTATTGACAACATTTTCCGCTTTGTTCAGGCAGGTTCTGAGGTTTCAGCTTTGCTGGGCCGCATGCCCTCTGCTGTAGGTTATCAGCCTACGCTGGCTACAGAGATGGGTGAACTCCAGGAGCGTATTACCTCTACCAAGCAAGGTTCCATTACCTCGGTTCAGGCGATCTACGTTCCTGCCGATGACCTTACAGACCCGGCTCCGGCTACAACTTTCGCTCATTTGGACGGGACTATTGTGCTTTCCCGGCAGTTGTCAGAATTGGGAATTTACCCTGCCGTGGACCCCCTGGATTCAACTTCCCGGCTGCTCGATCCCCTTGTTGTTGGGAATGAGCACTATGAAGTAGGAAGGGGTGTACAGCGCATTCTTCAGCGTTACAAGGAACTTCAGGATATCATCGCAATTTTAGGTATGGAAGAGCTTTCAGATGAGGATAAGATGATAGTAGCCCGTGCCCGTAAAATTCAGCGCTTCCTTTCCCAGCCTTTCCATGTGGCTGAAGCTTTTACCGGAAGGTCAGGAGCTTATGTGCCCTTGAAGGAGACGATCAGGGGATTTAAAGAGATTCTGGCGGGTCAGCATGATGATTTGCCGGAGGAAGCTTTTTATATGGTTAGCAACATAGAGGAGGCAATTCAAAAGGGACAGGAGCTGGCCTGATGAGTACGTCAAAATTAGAGGTTGTCACTCCCCAGAAAAAGATCTTAGCGGTAGAAGTGGAGAGCGTTATTGCTCCGGGAACAGAGGGCTACCTGGGCGTCCTTCCACGGCATGCCCCCCTTCTAGCCATTTTAAAATCAGGCGTGGTTTATTATCGTAAGGTGGGGGGGAAGACAGAGCATATGGCTGTATCCGGGGGTTTTATGGAAGCAGGCCCTGATAAGGTAATTATCCTGGCGGATATGGCAGAGCTTTCGGCAGAGATTGACATAGAAAGGGCCCGCCGGGCCAAGGAGAGAGCAGAAAAACGCCTTCGGGAGCGGCCTCCAGGGTTAGACCGGGACCGGGCGGAAAAAGCTTTACAGCGGAGCCTGGCCCGGTTAAAGGCTGCCTCATCATTTGATAAATAAGTATCCCTGCTTGTTTAATGCAAGAGGCAGAAGCTTCACTTATAAAACAAACAACCCCTCCTTAAACTATAAATATCTAAGGAGGGGTTATTATTAGTTTATGTAAGTAGGAGTATGCCCAATTCCAATGATTGCATCCAGTTACATCGGTTTCGGATCTTTCTGGGTTCCTTCAGCTTCTTTTCTTATCTTAGCCTCGCAAAAGGGGCAAATAGATTTGCTCCTTTCCGGGGGTTCTTCAAAAAAATCCCCCCCCAGGGTGGTTTCAGCCAGAGCCCCCATTTCAAAAACCCGTCCGCAAATCAGGCAACGTTGCTGGTATTTATCACTCATAACTTTCCTCCTCCCAAAAGCAAATCAAGATCTGATGTATCCAGCTTGTAAAACTATCTATCCGCAGCATGAGCATATTATCACGCTGTCCTAAATGCCGTTTGGGCAGAATCCTTCCTGTTTGTGATTATTCCTTTTGCGGTGCGGACTATCATAATAATATATTTATCTGTTTCAATTATAGCCATTTCCTGATCAGGGTGTCAACCATATAATTATCCAAATGTTTTACAGGTATACACGATATGGTTATGGAATGGCTCCAGGGCTCATCCGATAAGGATGGTCTGTAGCAAGAAAGAAAATATTTTCGCAAAAAAGGTTGTTGACATTAAGTTTTCTATATGCTATAGTGAAAATTAATAGTATATTAAAGCCTGTGAAGGGAAATAGTATGCAGGTAGGAGAAGTTCAGAGAGCCGGGCTGAGGGATAAGACCCCGAAGCTGTGACCCCGGTACTTAATCGCCTGTTGAATGGGTCCCGGAGGCGCCTGTCCGAAGAAC
>CAZQXY010000135.1:0-5906 GCA_964597455.1 uncultured Desulfovibrionaceae bacterium | reverse complement strand
CGGCGATCTGGGGGTGGAAATACCGGCGGAGGATGTTCCGCTGATGCAGAAATCTATTATTGCGGCTTGTAACCATGCCGGAAAACCCGTTATTACAGCGACGCAGATGCTCGACTCCATGATCAGGAATCCCAGGCCGACCCGTGCCGAAGCAAGTGACGTGGCCAACGCAATTTTTGACGGGACCGACGCGGTAATGCTTTCCGGGGAAACTGCGCAGGGGGCTTTTCCTGTTGAGGCGGTTGAGACCATGGCGCGTATAGCCCTGCGGACTGAGAAAGCGCTGGAGTACAGAAAAATACTGGCACACTTTGAACCTGTGACACATAATACTGTAACCGATGCTATCAGTTATGCTACCTGCCATGCGGCGCAGGAACTTGGCGCAGCGGCGATTATCTCCGCTACCCAATCCGGGCATACAGCACGCATGGTGTCCAAGTATAAGCCTGAGGCTCCAATTATTGCCGTTACCCCATCAGAGAAGGTTGCTTCTGCCCTTTCGCTCACCTGGGGGGTTTACCCTTTGTTATGCCCGCCGACGTCTCATACCGACGAGACCTTTGATACTGCTGTAAGCGTGGCCCTGGAGGCGGAAGTAATCAAAAACGGTGATCTGGTTGTTTTAACTGCGGGGGTTCCGGTGGGAGTTCCCGGAACGACAAATTTTATGCGTATAGATACAGTTGGCGAGGCGATTATTCGGGGACAGGGTGTTGGGAAAACTGCCGTAACAGGCATTGTTCATGTGGCCCGTAATGAAAAAGAAGCTCTGGAAATGGAAGAGGGGAGCATCCTTGTCTGCAGCTTTACCAATAAAAATTTTCTGCCGGCGCTGGAGAAGGCTGCCGCTATTGTGACTGAAGCGGGCGGTTTGACTTCACATGCTGCTATAGTTGGTCTGCATCTGGATATACCTGTTATTTTATCTGCGGAAAATGCTACCGGGATTCTTTCCCCGGGAGAGACGATAACCCTCGATGCAACCAGGGGCTTGATTTACAGGGGGCATGCGCGCGTCTTTTAGCACAAATATGAAATATGTGGTTGCGTGCAGTTGTGCGCGCTTTTAGGCTTGCTTCATGTTTGCGCAGTTGAATTTTGTGGCAGGTAAATGGACAAGTTTTGGAGGGATAGATCACAATGAGACAAAATGAAACAATTATCAGGGTCCACTATATAGATACTGACCAGATGGGAGTGGTCCACCATGCAAATTATTTTGCCTGGTTTGAGGTGGGACGCGAGGAGTTTTTTCGCGAGCTGGGGATGAGCTACAAATATCTGGAGCAAAATGGAATTTATCTGCCGATTGTTGAGGTTTATTGTAAATTTAAATCCCCGGCCCGTTATGATGATCAATTACGGATTATTACCAGACTGAACCTCCTTCAGGAGGTGAAACTCGGTTTCCAGTATGACATAATTGAGCTGGAAAAAAATACCCCGATTGCCTATGGTCATACAATACAGGGATTTGTAGATAAAAATGGAAAACCCCTGGTGCTGCGCAAGCAAAATCCTTTCCTGTGGAGATTTTTGCATGAAAATATTTTTGAAAAAAAAGAATAAAGCTTAAAAAAAGATCAGCGCTTATCTGCAAAGATACTCCGCCAAAGGAAAATGCTGTTAAGTCTAATCGCAGACAGTGTAAGCCGAGTAGTTCACACTGTTCCCAGTTGCAGCATAACAAGTCCCGTAACAAGCTTCGGGAAAAAGTAAGTAGATTTTTGTGGCATTCTTACTCCTTGTCTTGCCAGACTGATGATCGTTTCGATGGCCGGTCTATTGACAAAGAACGCGAAATCGGCCAGACCTTGATCTACCCGCAGTTTCGTCTCCCATTCATCCCTCAGGAAATCCAGATCCGCTTTGTTTTCCAGATGAAAAATATTATTAAGAACAAGTTCCTGCAGGATAAACGTATCCAGCCAGGGAAACAGTTTGTGCTCATTCTGCAGTTCTTTCCTTATGGTGAGGATATAAATTTTCTTTTCAGGTGTATAGAGCCCCAGCTTCAGCTCCTGCTCATCCGCCCCCTTTAAAGATTTGTCCAGCAAGGAAAGAAGAATGCTCTGCTCAGAAGGTTCGGGGAACTCCTTAATGGAGAAGTATTGTGCTAAGCTTTGCAGCAACTCTTTGCTTTGCACATTCTTTGCGGCTATCAGGCGATGTGTTGGAAAGGCAAGCAAACCTTCATCGTATATGTTGACAAGGGCCATAAGCGTGTGGCTGTACCTTTCCGGGTTGTTGTCCTTTTCCTGGTTTTCACGATAGAACGCCAGTGCGGTTTCATAGCGGTGGTGGCCGTCGGCGATGTAAATATTTTTATCCTTGAAAAAATCTTGCAGCGTATTAATGAATGGCTCGTCTGTAATAGCCCAGACAACGTGCTTTTGTCCGTCCTCATCCACAAAGTTTAGAATCGGGTTTTGATTTTTTTTCTGCTGCTCTGCATAACGCTCCACATCTTTGTCCCTGTCCTTGTACAATCCAAAGATGGGGCTGAAGTTGGTCCGGCAATGCCGTAACAGCTCCAGGCGGTCAGCTTTCGGTTTGCTCATGGTTTCTTCATGAGGAACGATGATCCCCTCTTCAAAGGGAGACAACCCTACTCCGCAAAAAAGGTTTTTACGGACATAATGCCGCTCATCATAAGAAAAATGCTGCTCGTAGAGATAGATAGCCGGTCTTTTTTCTTTGATTAAAACTTTTTCGGCAACCCATTCGTTAAAAACAGCGGCAGCACGCGTATATTTATTTTGCTGATGGTTATCACCCGGAAGGGATTTCGGGTATTCAAGTCGTATTACATTATATGGGCTTTTATTGTAAAGTTCTTCCTGCCGTTCTGCCGTAATAACATCATATGGCGGGGTAATAATTTTTGAATAATCCCATCCTGCTTCTGAGGAAAAACGAAGTCCTTTAATCGGTAATAAATTTGCCATTTTCAAACCCCCATCTATTAATACAATTAATACAATTAATACAACTAATACAACTAATACAACTGCAACTGCCTTATAACACTAAGCAGATTTTATTATAAATGGCGGGGAAAAACAAGTAGCCGTCCGGAGTGGTCGGAGTGGGATAAAGGAGGATGCAGAGGTATATTGGAGGCAAATGACAGTATATTGAAGAACAGGGTGAATTTATTAAAAAACCTTCAACCTTTTAACCTTTTGGAGGACAGCCGACTGAATCAAATTGCCGCAGCTTTGGAAGAAGAATTTTATCCTGCCCAAACTTTTATTGCCAGGCAGGGCGGGATTCCCAGACATGTATTATTTTTGATGATCGAGGGGAAGGTGAAGGTTTTTGTTGTCGACCAGGCGGGGAACGAATTTGTAGTCGCTTACAGAAAACCATATGATTACATGGGTGAAGCCGTTTTTCTCTCCGGGGAGGAATATCCCGCTTCGGCGATGGCGGTGGAAGATACCCATTGTATCGTTATCCCCCATGAAATCTTCGAGAGTATTGTTGCGGAAAAACCTGATTTCGCAGCATATTTTACCCGGGTGCTCTCCGATCGCCTGCGCGTCCTTTATCAAAAATTTCATGAGGAGGACGAGGGGGCCGGCAGCGGCGGTTTTAGCAAAAGTATTGCCGATATCATGACTTCCCGTGTGATTACATGTTCGCCCTCCGATAATGTCCGTCAGATCGCCTCTATTATGTACAACAATAATGTAAGTTCAATAGTTGTAGCGGATGAAGGTAAACCACTGGGAATTATCACAGACGGGGATTTTGTCTCCAGAATTTTGCAGGGTGCCGACATACAGCATAATATTTTCCTTTCAGCCAAAGATTTTATGAGTTCGGAACTGATCACGGCAAAGCCTGACGAACAATCCCATGCGGCATTTTTGCTCATGGTAAAGCACCGGATTAAGCATGTATTGGTGGTCGATAATGACGGAAATTTAATTGGCATTGTCGCCATGCGGGATCTAATCAGATCAAGAGAGACCGGCTCCTTTGCCATTGTGCACAGGATTGAAACCAGCAACACTATTGAAGAAGTATCACGGTTGAGCCCGGAGGTGGACCAAGTTTTGCAGGCCTTGCTGGTAGAAAAAGCCACGGTGGCAGAGATTACGTCCCTCATAACGGAATTTTATGATCGCATAACCCGTAAGATTATTGAAATAGCGGAAAATAAAATGTGCGAGGATGGATACGGACCGGCACCGGTTCCTTATTGCTGGATTTCGATGGGGAGCAGCGGCAGGAAAGAGCAATATGCAAGAACAGACCAGGATAACGGCATTGTCTACGCGGATGTTGACCAAAAAGATGAAAAGAAGGTTCAAGAGTATTTTTTAATGCTGGGGGAAAAAATAGTCAGTGGACTGGAAAGATACGGCTTCAAGCGCTGCAATGGAGGAGTGATGGCCAATAACGTTAAATGGTGCCGTTCCCTTCAGAACTGGCGGGAGAACATTGAGCGATGGTTGCTGGAACTTCAGCCGGAGAACGTACGCATGATGACCATTTTTCTGGATTTTCGTTATGTTTATGGTGATCGAAACCTCTATTTTCTATTAAAAAAATATGTGATCACTAAATTTCGAAAATCCTCTAAGGCACTGAACTTTTTAGTCCAGGATAACTTGTTAAAAAAAGTTCCCCTTACTTTGTTTCGTAAAATTCAAACGGAACGTTCAGGAGAACACCGCAATCATATAAATCTAAAAACCTCATCCAGTGTGCACCTGGTTGACTGTACGCGGGTTTTCGCCCTGCGGGAAGGGCTGCATGAGACCAACACCTTTGAGAGGATGAAACAAATATCTGAACGTAATATCCTGAAACAGAAGGATGCTTGTCAGCTGGCTACAGCTTATGAAACGCTGATGATGCTCAGGATAAGGGACGCCATGACGAAAATGAGAAAAGGCCAGGAGCCGGATAACTTTATAAATCTGAAGAATTTAACCTATCGCGATTATTCGATGCTCAAAGAAGCATTAATCATGGTAAACCGCCTGCAGAGCATTACGGAAAACCATTTTCGTTTTATAATGTAACATTGGTGAATACTAATAGATCTTCATCATTTCGGAATATGATTGACAATATAAGATGTTTTTTTGACTGATGAGGAATTTCTGGAGCTGGTCCAGGGTATTTATCTGCCGCAGCGCTAATCTGTCCAGAAGATATAAAAACAGCTCTGCCGTCATTAGGGAATCACCGATTGCGGTATGCCTTTCTTTCATCTCCAGGCCCAACCTGTTGACCAGATTATCCAGTGAATAATCTTTGATATACGGCAGGATCGACCTTGAAACAAGGTAGGTATCAATTACCGGATTAAAGATACGCACAGGCGCAATCCTGCAGAGTTCCAAGTTTAAAAAAGTAAGATCAAACGTTGCGCTGTGCGCTACAAGTGTTCTGTTGCCAATAAAATCAAGGAAATCCGGGAGCACTTCTTGAAGGGTAGGTTTATAGGAAACCATATCATCGGTTATTCCTGTAATTCGGCTTGATACGGCTGAAATAGGGCGCTGTGGATTGACGAGCATATTAAAGGTGCGCTCCTGAATGACGCCGTTTTCAACTATTACCCCGGCCAGGGAAGTAATTTTATCCCCTCTGTAGGGTTGCATGCCCGTTGTTTCTGTATCAAAAATCACGTATGAAGCATCGCGCAAGTTTTGATTCCAATTTGTTTCTGTCGAGACGGTGTTAATCTTATCCAGAATTACCTTTATGACGCTGCTTCCGATTTTGCCGTACTCCCTGGAATTGTTATTTGTAAAGGCGGAAGGGAATAGAGCCTGCATGTAATCTGCAAGCCGGCGTTGCAGGGGATAATAAAAATATGCATTTTGGTTAAGGCAGTAACAGTCTACATCATAAAAATATTTTACTTTCATGGCAAAAAC
>CAZQXY010000134.1:0-5918 GCA_964597455.1 uncultured Desulfovibrionaceae bacterium | reverse complement strand
TTCGCTGCGCTCAGAATGACAAAAACCCAATTTAAGCATGTTTTCACACAGTCTGCCATCCCCGTTATCGCACCCCGTGCGACAGGGAGAACCGTCCCCGTTGTCGCAATCGCACCCCGTGCGACAGGGAGAACCGTCCCCGTTTGTCGCACTTTCCCTGCACTAAAAATTGGTGTAGGCCACCTGCATTACTTCCTTGAGCGTAGTAACCCCTTTAGCCGCCCTATGCACTCCATCCTGAAGTATAGTCTGCATTCCCCGCGATACCGCATGATACCTGATTTCTTCCGTATCACGCGATTCCATAATAAGCCGGCGCATTTCCCCATCAACGGGCATTACTTCATGAATAGCAGTTCGCCCTTTGAAACCGCTAAAACCACAATCCTCACAGCCCTTTCCCCTGTAGAAGGCCGGAATGATGTCACTGCCGCCGGCCTCCCTGTAAAAAGCCAACTCCTCTTCCGGCGGGAGATATTCTTCCCGGCATTTGTTACAATTAAGGCGAATCAGCCGTTGAGCGACAACTCCAACAAGGGAAGACGTGAGTAAAAAATTTTCCACCCCCATATCCAGGAGTCTTGATACTGCGCTGGGGGCATCGTTGGTATGCAAGGTCGAAAAAACCAGATGGCCGGTCAGCGCTGCCCTGGTGGCAACCTCAGCCGTTTCAGTGTCACGTATTTCACCCACCATGATAATATTGGGATCCTGGCGCAAGATCGTTCTCAGGGTGCCGGCAAATGTAACATCAATTTTGTTGTTTATCTGGACCTGGTTGATCCCATCAAGCCTGTATTCAACCGGGTCCTCCACAGTAAGGATATTTTTTGCCGGATTATTTAAGTAGTGCAGCGTAGAGTAAAGCGTCGTTGATTTCCCACATCCGGTTGGACCGGATATTAGGACCATGCCAAAGGTGTTGCTCAAAAATTTAAGATAACGCTTTTGGTTCTCCATGTTAAACCCCAGCGTCTCAATCGGCATAATTATCTTATCGGGGCTGAGCAGTCGCAGTACCATTTTTTCGCCATAAATTGTCGGTAAAGTGGAAATACGGATATTAACAAGCTTCTTATCCAGCACGAGCTGGATATTGCCGTCCTGAGAACGCCTTCTTTCCGCAATATCCATCCCCGCCATTATTTTCAGGCGGGAAATAATCAAAAGCATAATATCACTGGGATAAGTGGTAAAATCGCTAAGCATCCCATCAATGCGCAGGCGGACCCTTAAACCTTTCCCGGCAGGTTCCAGGTGGATATCACTGGCATCCCTGCTGACAGCGTGATTCAAAAGGTAGTTTACCATCTGCACCACCGGTGCATCTTCGAGGACATCTTCCATAAATTCTTCCGGGCGCTCACCTGCCGTGTTAACTCCCGTGCAAACTCCCATGTTAACTCCCGCGTTAACCCCGGGGAAAGCCATCCCATCTTTTTCTTCCAAATAATCGCCTGAACCTCTCAATTTCATGGCCGCATAATGATATACAGCCTCTGTAATTTCACTTTGCGCCGCCAGAACAGGTGCGACAGAACACCCTGTAAGGATGGAAATATCATCAAGAGCAACAATGTTAAAAGGATCCGCCGTAGCAAGCGTCAGCTCATCCCCTTCTTTGTGGAGTGGAACTACATTGTATTTTTGGGCCAGAGCCAGGGGTATCAGCCCGAACGTATCAGGGGTGATCTGATGCTTGTACAGGCTGACGCGCGGTATTTTCAGGCGCTTCTCGAGAATGCTCAAAAATTTTTCCTCACTAATAAAACCCTTCTGGATAAGAATCTCCCCCAGACTCCCGCGGCTTCTCTCATGCTCCACAAAAGCCGCCTTGAGCTGCTCTTCATTTATCGCCCCCGCTTGCAATAAAATATCACCCGGGTTTTGGTTTTTTTTCGTTGCCTTAATTGTCTTATCCAAATGCATTTCAAAATTTCCTCCTAAAATTTCCTTCTCACAGCGATACCAGATACCATTGCCATATTTCCCGCCCCCAAATAGAAACCAGGATAAAGGCCAGCGAAAGAAAAGGTGCAAAAGCCAGGGCATCGTGACGCGTTTTTCTCCTGCATATCAACAACACGGTCCCTGTAACAGCTCCCAGGATAAAAGCGAGCGCTATAACAATGAGCACATCAGGCCACCCTGCCGCCAGCCCAAGGACAGCCATCAGCTTGACGTCGCCACCGCCCATACCGCCCTTGCTGAGCAGGGCAATGAGCAAAAACAAGCCGGCCCCGGTAATAAAACCCGCCAGCGCGGATAGCGGCGAAAGGCTTGGATAAAAAAGCTGCCAGATAAAAACCCAGCTAAAAATAATAAAAACGAAACGGTTGGGGATAAGCCCCACTTCAAGGTCTATACAGGAAACAAGCAGCAAAAGGTTGAAAATTACGACATATTTAAAGAAACCTGCAGAAAAACCCAGGTAGTAGAAACTGAGCATCATAAGAACTGCAGAAACAAGTCCAGGTAATAGTTTTCTTTGTGTAAGAAAAAGGATCATATCATGGATTGTTTTTTCCGGAAACACTCTCAACCAACTATCTCCTTTACACCGGTCTCAACTATAAATCAACCCCAAATCAACTCCAAGCAACTCCTATCACCATTCCGCACCGCCAGTCAATTCTTCAGCCGATCCTTCAGCCAATCCTTTTTCAGCCGGCGCTTTACCAGGCGGCAGTAAAACATAGGTTTCCAATTGCAGGGTTGCCCTGATCGCATTGTCCCCTTTTGAGGTCAGGAGAAGCTCAACGATATTGACTTTTCTTTGAAGGCGCTCCAAATCAGCCAGAAAACCCAAAATGTTTTCCCGTCCGCCCTCAACAGAAAAACTAACCGTAAAATAATCATAACGCTCTTCGTTAACAAGCGCGCCGGAAACGATCCGGTCCCCTTCCAACCCGTGTTTCTTAAGCAGTACATAAATTTGCTTTGCCAGGACAGGCAGATCAGCCGAAGAAGGTATAGCGGATTTAACTGCCGCCGCATCAGCTTCCAGCTTCTCGATCCCCGCCTGCAAACTGCGCATATCTTTCCCCAGATCCTGACAGCCTTCTATAATTTCCCCCTGTGCTTCCAGCAATTCGGCTGCATAATCCAGCCTGTCCATCTGTAAGGCCAAGATAAACCGGGCACTGAAGAAAAGGGCAGCCAGCCCCAAAAATATAATTAAAAATAACCCTTTCTTCTGCCTGAAATTGTCAAGTAAACTGTCCATTTTTCTGCAAACTCCCGCCTCCGGCGCAACCAATTTCTGAAAACTGCGCAATTCTTCCCCAGATCCTGAGATCCCTGCGACTTCCAGAGCCTTGCTTCCCTCTGTGATTGCAGCAAATCCACTGCCAATCATTGCTGTTGGAGCATCAAGCTAATAATCTCTTCCCGGTCTGCCAGGGGGATTTGCGGATATTCTTCCAATTGGAAAGCATCCGCCCTTTCCAGAATCACCAGCAGTTCAACGGCCTGAAGCGGATCTGCTACGCGCAGCGACAGATCCACTCTTTTTTCGCCTGTGAGGTGAATACTGTCCACTATAACATCCGCCGGCAGGATCCCCTCCAGGTCTTCCAGGATTCCCACAGCGCTCAGACCCCGGCTGGAGATTTCCTCATAAACTTTGAGTATCTCTTCGCACTCTCCTTTTTGGACCAGAAGAGACTCATAAAGCAATCTATCCTCCTGCACCTGCTGCAATGCATCTTCTTTTCCCAGTAACTCACGTTCATACCTGCGGATGAGTATTTCAGGAAAAAGGTAGACAAGCAGGCAAAACAGCGGCACCGCAAATAATACCAGCAAAAGGTAATATTTTTGCCGCCTTTTCCGCCTCGCAAGCAGAAAATCATCAGGAATAAGGTTTATATCCAGCTTGATAAAGCTCTTATCTGCAGCCAATTTATAATCACCTTTATCAATAATCAAAGGAACTCACCTGGCAAGCAGCCGAAAAAGCCACAGGTCAATAATTTTATCGGTCTGTACAGGAAATTTTAAAGCCGTCTGTAAGCAGAAACAAACAAATATTGCAAAATAAATATAAGTTATAAAACCAGTCAGATAACCGGTGCTTCTCCTTTAAAATAGAAAAATAGCTATTAAAATAACACATAATAATATAATATCCGGCAACGTTTTTTAACCTGGGAACCTTTGCTCCGCAAACTGACGAAGTTTATGGCAATAATAAGAGTTAATACATATTATAAATTAAACATTGTACGTGAGGTGCAGTATGCAAACTTTAGAACGGATTATTATTACCAGGGATCTTGATTTTAACCTGCAAAAGAGCGGATCGGAAAAAACATCTTCGCTGCTCAAAGCGGTAAAAGAAGCTCTTGATGAAATAAAAAAAGAAAACCCCTGCCTGGCAGAATTAAATGTATCAGAGCTTTCTTTTCTGACCGGAAAAAACGGAGATATCAGACTACAGGTATCCTTTGCGCCTTAAACCAAAAAGCACCACCTTTTCTATTTTCCGCACACACATTGTTCCGATATATTCCCGTTTATTTAATGGATGCACAAGGATAGTATAAAGGCCCAGACGATTCCCCCCAAGGATATCCGTAAAAACCTGATCACCGATTACGGCCACCTGAGAGGGCTTGAGCCCCATCATCTTTATCGCTTTGCGAAAGGTCCTCCTTCGAGGTTTAACGGCCTTCCAAAAAGTCGGCACGTCAAATACCTTCGTTATTTCCTCACGCCGCCGGGCCTTATTATTGGAGACAATGCAGGCTTGAAAACCAGATTTTTTCACTTCTTCTATCCACTTGATTACCTCCGGGACCACGGCGTTATCATTCCAGGGAACAAGAGTATTATCGAGATCCATGATAATCCCTTTAATACCCTTTTTCTTCAGGTTATTTAAATCGATCTGTTGCGTACTCTGCGCATATTGCTTCGGGCATAAATATCTCCACACTCTTAAACGCTCCCTAATGTTTTATAACCAATATAGCTAATATAACTAATATAACTAATATAACCACGCGGCTAATACTCTTTTTCAGCAACCAGTATAACATGTTAATTTACTTTTTAAAAGAGAGCTCAAATTTTATTCATTTTATGCTACAAATTTCGCTACAAATTTCATCTACACTCATCTACACTATAGATGATTATTCTTTAGGTGATTATTCTTCTGATGATCATCCTTTATTATTCTTACAGATTGTCGTTCATTTGAAATTCTTCGGAGATTTTATATAGGATTTTTTTCTCTATCCTGGAGACATATGAGCGGGAAATACCAAGCTCCTTGGCCACATCCCGCTGTGTATAACGTTTTGTCCCTTCCAGTCCGTAGCGCATGATTAGAACTTTGCGCTCACGTGCCTTTAATTTTTTGATCACCCTCTTCAGCTTTTCATTCAATAAAATCAGTTCCACCTCATCGAGCACTCCTTCCGGGTTACTGCCCAGCACATCTTCCAGGCAGATTTCGTTCCCATCCTTATCAATACCGATAGGCTCGTTGATTGAAACTTCCTGTTTGTTTTTCTTACTGGCTCTGATATGCATGAGGACCTCATTTTCCACGCATTTGGCAGCATATGTAGCCAGCCTGGCACCTTTGGAGCTTTCAAACGTATTGATGGCTTTAATTAAACCGATAGTGCCGATGGAAATGAGGTCCTCCTTATCCTCCCTCGTACTCTCAAACTTTTTCACCACATGGGCGACAAGGCGCAAATTTCGTTCAATAAGTATCTGTCTGGCATCTTCGTTACCCTGACTCAGAAGTAATAAATAGTACTTTTCTTGCTCCGGAGAAAGCGGCTGAGGAAAAGAATCATTGGTAATATAAGAAACGAGAAGCATAATGCCTTTGAGTACCAGAGCCAAAGTTGCCAGTACAGCAAACATCCCTTTCATCCCACCTTTTAAAAATCACTGTT
>CAZQXY010000133.1:4251-5923 GCA_964597455.1 uncultured Desulfovibrionaceae bacterium | reverse complement strand
CTTGGGCGGCGGAAGGCACTAAATTCATGTCCAAGCTGGGCATAATCAAAGGCGATTTGCAGGGGAACTTTATGCCGAAAGCTACAACCACCATCCAGGAGAGCACCGGTTACGGAATGGCCACGCGTGAGGCTGCCATTATCATGGCCGTGAAGACCTATGAGGTGATGAAATAAGTTTGACGAACCGGGGTTCCCTATTTCCAAATAGGCTTGCCGGGTTATCAAATGGGTGTGCCAGATACCCCGGCACACCCATCAAGTAGTTTATACGCGCTGCAAAGAAAAGGGAAAGAGAGGAATGGGAAAATGAAAAAAATACTGATTTTGTCTCTGATAGTATTACTTGTTTTTACACTGGCAGGCTGTGGAGTAAAAGATAATATTGAAAAGAAAGTCGGCGAACAAATTACTGAAACAATTATTGAAAAAGCAGTAGGCGATGAGAATACCCAGATTGATATTGATGGGGAAACAATTACAGTCAAGGGTGCAGACGGCGGTGAAGTCAGCCTGGGTGGCACTGAATGGCCGGAAGTTGATGGTCTCCCCGAGCTTAAGGGCGGGAAGATCATCAGTGCAGCTAAAGATGGTGATGGCAATGTGATGATAATACTGGAAGAAGTAGAAGAAAACGATTATAAGAGCTATTTAGTGGGAATCAGCAGGGATTTTACTGAGGATGTCACGCAAATGGAAGCGGATGAATACATTCTGTTTCAAGCCGGAAACGGTAAGGGTTATGTGGTGATGTTACAATATTTTCTTGAGGATAAATCACTTACAATTACCGGTAATAATGAAAGCCAGTAGGCCAGAATACTGAGCAAACAGGAGGTTAATTGTTGATGCGCAGAGCTCATGAAATTGATTACCAGATTTACGGAGATGATATGCAGTTTGTGGAGATAGGCCTTGATCCGGGAGAAACTGTCGTTGCCGAGGCCGGGGCAATGATGTATATGGACGGTTCAATCCAGTATGATACAGTATTTGGCGATGGTTCGGACAGGGATAAGGGCAAAGGCCTTATGGATAAGGTTATGGGCGCCGGGAAACGGGCACTTACTGGGGAAAGTCTTTTTATGACCACCTTTACCAATCAGGGCTCCGGTAAAAAAGTTGTAGCCTTTGCTGCTCCCTATCCTGGTAAAGTAATTCCCATGGATCTTACCGATAGTGGGGGGCAGATTATCTGCCAGCGAGATGCTTTTTTGTGTGCTGCCAAGGGTATTGCCATTGAGATAGCTATTCAAAAAAAGATCGGAGTGGGTTTTTTCGGCGGAGAGGGCTTTATCATGCAGCGGTTAGTAGGTGACGGCCTGACCTTCCTTCATGCCGGCGGCACCATTATACAAAAAGAACTTAAAGCCGGAGAATTAATCAAACTCGATACCGGTTGCCTGGTAGCCATGACAGCAGGGATAGACTATGATATAGCATTTGTCGGGAACCTGAAGAGCGCAGTCTTTGGCGGAGAAGGGCTGTTTTTAGCTACCCTTAAGGGGCCAGGCCAGATCTGGCTGCAATCTCTTCCCTTCAGCCGCCTGGCCAACCGTATGATTGCAGCCGGAGGCAGAGGAAGCGGAAGCGGAAAAAATAAGGGTGAAGGCGGACTGCTGGGTAATGTGGGATTGAAAAACCTGCTGGGCGGGGATTAATCTGCACAATTA
>CAZQXY010000133.1:0-4151 GCA_964597455.1 uncultured Desulfovibrionaceae bacterium | reverse complement strand
CGTAGTAAAGGATACATAGGACTTGCCTTCAATACTGCAATCACATGGCTGTGTATCTCTCTGAAACGTGAAGCGCAGCAGTCTTCGAGGACAATTACTTGAAAATTATGGGAAATGCCGTCGTATGCCGTTGACAGCACACAGATTTCGGCAGCTACTCCCCCTACTACAATTGTATCAATATTCCGTTCTCTAAGGATGGTATCGAGGTCTGTCTTAAAAAAGGCGCTAAGTCGGCATTTGTGTACGATCAAATCCGAGCTCTCCGGTTTTAGCTTGTCAATCACCTGTACCCCGGTTGTGCCCCGAATACCGTGCGGTTTCATGCGTGAATTAAACAAAAAATCATCCGGCATAAGGGCATCATTGGCATAGATAATCGGTATATTCTTTTCACGGCAGACGCTTATTAATTCTTGCAGCCTGGGAATAATCTTAAGGCCTTCTTCACCGACAGGCAGAGGCCCGTCCAGTTTTATAAAGTCGTTGACCATGTCTGTAATAATTACTGCCGGTTTCATCTCTATCTCTCCTAAGCTTTAGTGTTAGGGATTTTCAACTCCACGGCAAAAGGCGTCGAAAGCATCCCCCAGGGATCTGGCATTATAGCCTCCCTCAAGAGCGGCAAAGATACGGCCCCCGCAGTGGGCACGGGCAAATTCCCCCAGCATATGCCCTATTTTTCCGTAATCCTCTGTAGTCAACAATCCGCCCCAGTCCTTAATGTGCCGGTCAAAACCGGCGGAAACGGCCACCAGATCAGCCTTTTCGTTCTTTATAAACTCTTGCAGGTTTTCCAGAAAGGCCTCTCTGTTCTGTCCCTTCAGGTGCCGGTAGGTTACGGCTTGTATATTGTTAAAGATGTTCGCTGTACCATCTCCATAGTGAAGGTCAAAGTCAACGATCAGCACTTTCTTTACCATTTCCAGCGCCAGCAATTCTTTTACGGCCACAGCCACATTGTTGAAATAGCAGAAACCCCAGCAGGAATCGGGGCTGGCATGATGCCCCGGTGGACGGCAGAGTGCAAAAGCCGGTTCTCCCGCCATAGCCAGGCGGGAGGCTTCTACAGCTGCACCGGCCGCCAGAAGGGCTATGGGGTAGACAGACTGGTCCGCCCGTATGTGGGCAATATGGCTGGGGTTATGAACACGGAGTAACTGCTCCTCCGTACAGGGATAAGGAGAAACCAGGGAATAATGTTCCTTTGCCAGAGCAAGGGCAGGATCCAACCTGCCTGGGACTGCTGCGGGGTCACTTGTGTAGTACTCCAAAAATCTTTCGTGAAAAACAACCTTCATAATTGCGGTAACGGCCAGATTGCGGTAACGGCCAGGCCGTACCTACCTCCCCTCAAAATTATCCATAACAATTGTCATGAACAATAGTCATGAACAATAGTCATGAACAATAGTCATGAACAATAGTCATGGGCGAAGGTATTTCTTTGCTACTAGCTGAATTTGTTGGTTAATACATTCAACAACTACATTCAACAACTGAGCAAAAATTCCTGCAAATTTTTAAATAAAGGGTGTAATTAGCGATTTTAGGGTCGGTAGAATATTCTGTCCAAATCCAGACTCAGGCCTGGAAATGCGGGATGGGTGAAAGCATCACCCGGACCACCGGCATACATCAGGGTATAATTTCCATCCTTTAGCAGAAAAGCTTCCAGGGTGTTTTCTTCAGGATCTGCGAGCCAGTAGTGAGGAATGCCTGCCTGGCGGTAGATTTCCATCTTTTGCAGCCGGTCTTTGCGGCGATTGGCCGGGGACATAATTTCAACCACCAAATCACAAGGACCGTCAATACGTTCCTCGCTCATAATTTCCTTACTGGCACCGGATACAAATAAAATATCCGGTTGCAGCACATTGCTGGCCAATAAAGTAACATCAAGAGGTGCAAAAAAGAGCTCGCCATCAGAATCAAAATCCTTAAAGAAAATCATCAGCTGATGACCCAGTTCACGGGAAATCCGCTGATGTTGCAGCGAAGGTGACGGTTCCTTTACCAGCATTCCCTCCAGGACCTCATAACGGTATCCCGGTTCTTCAGGGATCTGCAAATAATCCTCGTACGTATATCCGCCCTCCTTCCCATAAGTGGCATGGCCTTCCTTAACAGATATGTCCCCTGTGCCCAGCGCGGCCAACACTGTATCTTTCTCATAGCGATATTGTTTTTCTCCCAGTTGTATCACGGGTATCTTTTTTTGCCGTGTATACCGCCAGATAGTTTCGACTGACAGGTTTAAAATTTCCGCCAGTTCCTGGGCTGTCAACAGTTTTCGCATGGCACATCACCTCTACTGCAAGCATACAACTATAAGCAACCAAAGTCAACCAAACAGCAGTGCATTAATCCTTTGTTAATGCAGTAGAATTGCTGCAACGCAGATAGGATATTCCAGGAAGCCTGCTCCTTTAGGCATCATCAACTCGGCTTGCTGAACAGCTCATCAATATCAAATGAAAGCCCCGGAAAACCGGGATGAGCAAAGACGCCTTTATCAGATCTTACCATAGATACATAATGTTCGTCCCGTAATTCATAGGCCTCGATAAAGCATCCTTCCGGGTCTAAAATCCAGTAGTGCGGAACCCCAGATGATTGATAGTGGTTTAACTTCAGAACTCGATCCTTTCTGCCGGTAGAAGGAGATAAAATCTCCACTATTAACTCCGGAACACTATCCACCGGGTTATTCCTCGCCGGACGGCTGCCGGGTAAGTACATCAAATCAGGCTGTACTACGGTATAAACAGTCAGATTTAAATCAAGAGGGGCATCAAAGACTTCGCCTTGCGGATCTGTTTCGTGAAAGTAATCTTCAAGTATCCGCTGCAGCCGTCTGGAAACCCTTTGGTGGTGAAAAGAAGGGGAGGGATCCCTTATCAGTATTCCGTCAATAACTTCATGCCGAAAGCCGGGCTCTTCGGGAATCATAGCATAATCTTTGTAGGTTAGCTTTTTCTTACCCTGATAATGAGCAAGATCTTCTTTTACCAAGGGAGAAGGGATTTCCCCAGACAATGCTGTTAGTACCTTTTGCTTATTATAACGGTACTGCCTGTTGCCAATTTCCACACAAGGTATTCTCTTTTCCCGGGTATACCTCCAGATTGTATCTACCGAGAGGCTCAAAGAAACTGCTAACTCCTGAGCTGTAATAAGTTCATCGCCTGAGTTCATTAAACCACCTCCACCTAAGTATAGTTTAAAACAGAAATAAGCCTATGTCAACTGATACCAACAAAAAGCCCTAAGAAAAGGCTGGAGGGCCGGGACAATTATCCTTGTTCAAAAGATTAGAGAAAACCCTGCTGCAAAAGAATGGGTTTTCTTTTTTTTCAAAACTGTATTGAGAAGCCGCCATCCTGAATATTATTTAACTAAGAAATAATATCCCGGGTGGAACATGGATGAAAAGGCTCATAGACATTCTAGGGGCTTTGGCAGGCTTAATTGTATTTGCCCCGCTTTTACTTCTGATTTACATTCTAATAAAAACAACTGATCCCGGCCCGGCTTTTTTTAAGCAAATGAGACTGGGGAAAGACGGTAAGAAATTTTATATATACAAATTTAGAACCATGGTGCCAAATGCGGAAGAATTGTTAAGAAATGATCCGCTTCTCTATCTGGAATACAAACAAAACAATTACACATTGCCGCTGCATAAAGACCCACGAATAAGTAAAATAGGAATTTTATTAAGAAATACAAGTTTTGATGAACTACCTCAATTTATCAATGTTTTATGGGGGGATATGAGCCTCGTCGGTCCCCGGCCGGTTATTGAAGAAGAAGCAGATTATCACTATGGGGATAAGAAAAATCAATTCTGTAGTGTGCGGCCCGGCATGACCGGCTACTGGCAGGTATCGGGCAGGGATAAGGTGGGCTATCCGCAGAGAGCAAAAATGGAATTGGATTATATCGCCAGACAAAGTATATGGTTTGATGTCAAGATATTATTTCAAACAGTCAGCCTTTTTATCGTTCAACAGGATGTCGTCAGGAGGGATTGCTTTATTCGAAAACAGTAAGAAGACCTCAAAAATGCAAAATCCGCCGACTGCTTTTTTTTGGTTGCTGTGGCTGTGGATGGCCTCAAGCTCCTTTGTTGCGATAGAGCCGTCGCC
>CAZQXY010000132.1:0-5988 GCA_964597455.1 uncultured Desulfovibrionaceae bacterium | reverse complement strand
TTAGGGTTACGGTACCGGCACTCTGGCAGGGGCAATGGCCGGAGAAGGAAGCGGCAGCCAAGCTGGAAAAGCTCTCCGAAGCGGGACGCCCCGTAAAGGGGAAAAAGCTCTCGTCAACGAAAATATCGGCACCTTTTTCCGCCGCTGCCAGAGCTATCTCTTCCAGCAGTTCACGGGAATAAAACATCCCGGTGGGATTATTGGGGTTGCAAAAGACAACTAAATCGCTGCCAGCCATTTGTATTAGTGCGGCTTGTATTTGTGCGGCAAGTTTCTCTTTGGACAACGCCTCTTCGGGATGGAGGGAGAAATACTCCACCTCTGCACCAGCCAGCCGCGCCGCCCTCTCGTATTCGGCAAAAGTCGGTGCGGGGATAAGCACCTTTTTGGGCCTTTTCCAGAGAAAAAGCAGGTGAATAAGCTCGTTGGCACCGTTGCCGATGAGCAAGCGCTCCTCGGGGAGGTCCAACTCCCGGGCCAGGGCGCTGCGGAACGGAGCGGCCTGGGGTGCGGGATAACGACAGATTTCCTGCTCCAGGTGTCTTTTCAGCTCGGGAACCAGCCCCGGAGGCGGACCGAGCGGGTTGATATTGCTGCTGAAATCGCAAAAATCTTCCGGCCTGAGTCCGTGCAACGCCGCGGCGGCATAGACGTTGCCCCCGTGGCCGCCGGCCTCCCCCTCCGCTATTTCCCTGATTTCCGCGCCTCCGTTAATGTGCTCTCCGCTGCTTACGAAATCTCCATCATTTATGAGCTCCCCCATGAACTTCCTGCCAGATGCATGTTCGCCGGCGGCCTCCCTGCTTCCCGAGTCTCCGCCAGTTCCTGTAATCCTTTCGCCTTTTAGCTCCATACGATCACCCCCAGCAGAAAACCCGCCTCGGCGATCTCGTTCACCGCACCGAGGATGTCCCCGGTCAAGCCGCCAAGCCTCCCTGCAGCATAGGCGGAGAGGAGCAGCGAGAGGATAAAGGCTATTGCAATCCCGCAGAGCATGGGAGGAATAAAATGGGTATAAAAACAAGCCACTGCTACGATGACTAAGGCCCCAAAAAATGAGGCATACAGAAAATTTCTCCACCCCAGCTCCCCGATAAACCCTTTCCCCAGACCCTCCGGCCTGGCAGGGGTGAATGCCGCACCGGCCAGGACCATCGCCCAGCGGCCACAGAATGGAAGGGAGAATACAGCCAGAGGGAAAAAAGGAGTGTCTACGGCAAGCAGGGCAGTGTATTTAAAAAGGTAGACGAAGAGAAGCGCACATACCCCCATCGAGCCGACAACACTGTCACGCATGATTTTCAGCGCTTTTTCCCTTTCCATCACCCCGATAAGGCCGTCGGCGGTATCGGCCAGGCCGTCAAGGTGCAGTCCACGCGTTAAGAGAAATGACGCCGCAAGGACCAGCGCCGCCAGCGGACCGGAGGGCATTAGCGGGCGCAGCAGATAAACAGCGCCCCCCATCAACAGCCCCAGCGCCGCGCCGACCAGGGGAAAGTAAGCAGCCGCGGCGGCCAGTTCCCCGCGTTCGATTGGGGAACGCGGGCTGCAGGGAAAGATCGTTAAAAAGGAGAGTGCCAGATAAAATTTCCTCACTACCCCACCTCCTCACAACAATTTGCTAGCAATAATACCATCACCAATTTAACTAATAATTGATTCTCCCATAACAGGCTTTCATATTGCGCCCCAGCAAAGAACCATCATCATCAGCGCCAGGGCCAGCGCCGCGAGCAATGCCAAAAGGGATACGCCCTTGAATAGGGCAAGCGCCGGGGCAAAATCCCGCCGGCAGGGGGGCCTGCCGCTACTGTTCAAAAGCGGGCGGTGGGCCTCCTGCCCTTGATAATAATCCCGGCCGCCGAGCCTGATTCCCAGAACCCCGGCAGCGGCAGCTTCCGGCCAGGCACTGTTCGGGCTGTCGTGTTTCTTCCTGTCCTGCAGGAGCACTCTCCAGCCCTGTTCCCAGTTAAGGCGGCCAAGCGCTCCGGCCAGGATAAAGAGCAATGCGGTGAGCCGGGCAGGGATATAGCTCAGCAGATCATCTGCACGCGCCGCCGCCCAGCCCAGGTAATAGTAGCGCGGCGTCTTGTACCCCAGCATGGAATCCATGGTGTTTACCGCCTTGTATAAAACCGCCAGAGCCGGTCCCCCCAAGGCTGCATAAAAAAGCGGGGCAACCACACCGTCGGCAGCGTTCTCAAACAGGCTTTCCAGGGAGGCCCTGACAACCCCCTCCTCGCCAAGGGCGGAGGTGTCCCGGCTGACAAGCAGGCCCGCCCGTTCCCTGGCCAGGGGAAGGTCATCCCCGGTAAGGGCATCCTCCACCGCCCGCACATGCCGGAGCATATCTCCGGCGGCGATCATCGCATAATAAAGGTAAATGAAGAGCAGCATCCCCGGCAGGGAATGTAGGTAAAACGCATACTTCAGGGCGTAAAAGACCGCCGCAGCGCTGCCGCCGGCAACCAGAAGGACAATCGCTGCCCCGGCAAACCTCAAGCCCGCCGCGCTATGGAACCACCTGCGGGCAAGCCCCTCGAAGATGAGGATAGCCCTGCCGATTGCCCTGATCGGGTGGGGCAGGCAGCGGGGATCCCCCAGCAGAAGGTCGAGCCCGAAAGCCAGAACAAGCGCCCCTAAGTTGAACCATATTGCCATCATTTAACCTCGTCTTTATTCATGATTTGATATCTAAGAAAGGTGATTCCTTCTGCATATGCGACAGGGAGAACCGTCCCTAGTGTCGCACTTTGTTACTTAATCCTCTGGGGGATTCCGCAGACTGTGAACCAGACCTCATTCGCCCGGGAGGCCACGATCTGGTTGGCCTTCCCCGAGAGATCGCGGAAAACCCGTCCCAGGGGGTGCTCCGGGACCAGGCCCATGCCGACCTCATTTGTCACCACGAGGATATCCGCCGGGCTGCTGCGCATTAAAAGGGCGAGGCTGCCGATATACTCCAGTATCCGGTCCATAATCCTCTCCTGCTCCGCGGTATCTGCCAGCACTTCATCTTCTCCCCTGTCTTCCTTGCAGGCCTCCTTGATGAGGTGGTTGCTCAGCAGCAAAGTCAGGCAGTCCAGGAGAATAAAGGTGTCCGCCCGTCCTTCTTTTTCCAGAACAAGGTGGGGATAATAGCGCTCCTCTACCGTAATAAAATGCTGCGGGCGCCGCAGCCGGTGAGCCTCAATGCGCCTGCGCATCTCTTCATCATCGCCGGCCGCAGTGGCGATATAGATAACCCTTCCGGAGGCCTCACCGGCGTAATTTTCCGCAAAAGTGCTCTTTCCGCTGCGCGCCCCTCCCGTAACCAGTATTAGCTTGCCTCTTGTATCCTCCATTTGTGCCTCCTATTCGAAGAGTGCAGGATAAAAGATCCTTGCCGCATTCTCCACCGCATCAATAATTCGCGGGCCGGGCCGGGAAAAAGCGTCATTATCGACACCGTAAACCCGCTGACCGGCTATCGCGGATACATTGCTCCAGCCCGGGCGTTCCTGCGTTGCCCCGGACAATAAATCTTCCGAACCATGAAAGTTAGGAAAAAGGATGACCTGCGGGTCCCTGTTGACCACCGCTTCCGGGCTGACGGTGGGATAAGTATCATGAACATCAGCAAAGATGTTCACCCCCCCGGCAAGGGTAATAATTTCGTGGATCACAGACCGGCTCCCCACGCCCATCAGCGGATCGGCATAGATTTCGAAATAAACGCGCACCCGCTCCCCTTCATCCAGGGAAGCAAGCGTATCCTGCACCGCCCTGATGCGCTCCTGCATCTTTGCAGTCAGTTCTGCGCATTTTTCACCGCAGCGCGTTACTTCGGCCAGCAGCTCCAGCGATGCGTAGACATCATCCAGGGTTACCGGGGATAAAACGAGCACCGTTACCCCCATATCCTCAAGCTTTTCCGTTACATCTGGATGCATGTCACCTGCCAGGACGAGTTCCGGCTCCATGGCGATAATCTGCTCCAGGTTGGGATCGGCAAAGCCCCCCACCTTAGGCTTATCTTCAACCTGCGGAGGATAGTTGCAGTAGTCGGTCACCCCCACCAACCGCTCCCCGAGCCCCAGGGCGCAGGCAAACTCCGTGTTGGCCGGCGAGAGGGAGATTATTTTTTGTGGAATCCCGTAAATAACAAGCTCCCTGCCGGCCTGATCCACAACCTCCGTCCGGGGAGTGCCGGCTCCGTTAGCGGAATTTTCACCGGCAACATTCGCCGGTCCCCCGCAACCGCCGCAAAACAGGGCCAACATCAATAAAACCAACATCAACAGAACCAGCATCGCCGTTGTATACTTCTTCACACCCAATTTATCATCACGCTCCTAAAGGATAAATCAAGATTCTTCGCTGCGCTCAGAATGACACATTGCTCGCTGCGCTCAGAATGACAAGCTGCGCGCCCTGCACCCGGAAACGGGCTGTACCGCGCCGCACCAGCAAAAAACTCCAGCCTCCCTGAGTTTAAGGAGCTGGAGTTCGCCGAAGCTGGGGTTTGTTCGCCAAAACAAAAAACCACGGGAAATTCGCGCGGTTTTTGCCACTCGCCTTGCCCTTTTACCCGAAGGGGACCGATTTCGCATCTGGGCAGGTCTCCTGGCTTGCGGGTCAACGTTTTCCCCCGGCCTTCCCAGCCCCTTAGGACCAGTGGCTTTTGCGGGAGAACTCGCCGCTTACAGTGGCGGGACCACGCCGGACTTTCACCGGCTTCCCTATTAAGTCTTTCTGACACCCTGACGCACCATATTTTCTTTCCCTTAGAATACCATATTATTATTTCCCTGTCTACCGTAGATTTTTTTTGATTCTCCCCCGCTAGGATTTTACGCATAGTTATTTTCAAGATATGGGGTTTTTCTTCAAAGAAAACTTCAGCGCCAGGGAGCTTGCGACCGTTCCCAGGAAAAAGGCGGATATCAGCATAAAGCAGTTGAAATAAGATATGGTCAGGTCATAAACCAGACCGACAAAAAGTGGGCCGATGAGTATGCCGGCATTTTCACAGACCCGTAGCACACCCAAACCCGTTCCCAGTTTTTCCTGCGGTAGCAGCAGGGGGACAAGGTAAAAGACAGAAAAAGGGAAAAGCGCACCCACCACTCCGATGATAAACGCTATGGGAAAATGCCACGGGGAGGTTACAAGCAGCACATGCAGAAGGACGAGTATAGCCCCTCCCGCAATCAGGTACAGCTCCGTCCTTCCGGTTTTATCGATAATATAGCCGGCGATGGGGGAAACATACAGTGAACCCAGGGTAAACAGGCTGGCCAAAAAACCGGCATAGGCATAGCCGTAACCAACCGTTATGAAAAAATCCGGCCCAAAAGTCAGCGAAGCGGTTCTGGCACACAAAAAAAGAAACCAGATAAGGCCGACTATCCAAACGCTTCCAAAACTTCCCAGGTTTCTAAAGCTTTCCAGGTAGTTGGGACGCCCTTTTTTGTGAAAACCGGCTTTTTCTTCAGAACTATTAAAAGCTGTTTCAAAATCCCTGTATCTCCAGAGCAGAAGCAGCACAACCAGGCAGAAAAAAGCCGAAACCAGAATAGGCAATTGCCAATTATCCCAGGCAACGGCAAGGCGATTGAAAACATTCAGGGAAATTATCACTCCCGCAGGAACTCCGGCATTGAAAATCCCCAGCCCTATTCCCCGGCTTTTATTCCCTGCAAATCCCCCGGAGATGGACTGGGCAGCAATGATGATGATGGTAGTGCCGCCGATACCGGCGATAAACCTTCCCAGGGCCAGAGTTGTATAAGATGTCCCCGTTGCGAAGATGAGCGTACCGGCAATCATAATTAACAGGGAAATTATGCCTATTTTTCGCGGCCCATAAAAGTCGGCCAGCACACCTCCCGGTATGGAGAAAAATATACCGGGCAAGGCGAAAAGGCTCATCAGCGCCCCTCCCTGCGTATGGGAGAGCCCCATCTCCTCGATTAAAATAGGCAGCACCGGAGGGATGGATTGCAT
>CAZQXY010000131.1:2729-6019 GCA_964597455.1 uncultured Desulfovibrionaceae bacterium | reverse complement strand
AGCAATTTTTTCTCCCTGGAGATGAGCCAGATCCGCATCTTTGTCATAATAAATTGTCGCCATTTTTCGCCTAGCTTTATTATTGATCTGCTGTTCTAAATCAGATAACTAAACTGCCAGGCATTTCACCTCCTGCATTAATTGCACATATTTCCATTTCATCAAGATGTAAGATAATGATGGTTGAGGCTTAATATTCGACAGGCAGTTCCGCAATCCCTGCCAAAAAACTCTTTTCGATGCTATAATTTACATTTTTTTTCTTCTTAATTCTCAAATGTATGCTCCTTTTTATGGAAAGAAGCTAAAACACTAAGCCAGGCTCAATCTGATATTAGGACATAATCCCTGACGTAGCAGCGGAAAGCCGCTTATAGGAGCTTATTAAATATAAAAAAACGTCCGGAAACGTAAAATACGTTCGCGAACGTAAATAATAAAAAGATAGGCAACGAGAATTCTTTTTCTTAAAAAGTCAATAAACCCGTGCTTTTTTCTCCAGAGCCGCTCTGCCGGCGGCAACCATATTTTTTGCTGTTAAACCATATTTCTGGAGCAGTTCCTTTGGAGAACCCGATTCTCCAAAACTGTCATTTATCCCAACCCTCAAAACCGGGACAGGAAAATTTTCAGAAATAAGCTCCGCTACCGCGCCTCCTAACCCCCCGATAATACTGTGCTCCTCTGCGGCAACAATCGCACCCGTTTTTTGGGCAAGCTGCAGCAAGAGAGTTTCATCCAGCGGTTTGATAGTATGTACATTAACAACAGCCGCACTGATACCGTACCCCTCCATGAGGGAAGCTGCTTCAAGAGCAAACCTTACCGTTATCCCCGCAGCTATAAAAACCAGATCGTCCCCTTCCCTGAGCAACTGCGCCTTACCCAGCTCAAAAGGCGCCTCTTCCGGGATGACAGGGGGGACTTTTGGCCTGCCCAGCCGCAGGTAAACCGGGCCTTCATGTTTCGCCGCAGCTTCTACCGCCTGGAATGTCTGTCGGGCATCAGCCGGCACAACCACAGTCATATTAGGCAAAACACGCATCAGGGCGATATCTTCAATCGACTGGTGGGATGCACCGTCCTCGCCTACGGTAATACCTGTATGGGAGGCGGCAATTTTAACATTTAATTTTGTATAGGCAATAGAGCTGCGTATCTGATCGTAAACCCTTCCCGTTGCAAATACCCCAAAGGTGCTGACATAGGGTATAAAACCCGAGGCTGCAAGCCCTGCAGCCGTTCCCATCATATCAGCCTCGGCAACCCCCATATTAAAAAAACGCAGGGGAAATTCTTCGGCGAAAAGAACGGTTTTTGTTGATTTAGACAGATCTGCATCAAGCACTACAACTTTTGAATTGTTACGCCCCAGCTTTACAAGGGCCTTACCGTATGCTTCCCTGGTAGCCATCTCCACCCTAAAGCATCCCCCTTCATTTCATTGTTCCAGTTCGACAAGGGCTTTTGCGTACTCTTCCTCGTTTGGAGCCCTGCCGTGCCAGTCGATTTGATTTTCCATAAAAGATATCCCTTTTCCTTTTACAGTGTGCGCGATAATCATCGTCGGGGCCCCCTTATAAGAGCAGGCCCTTGTTATTGCTTCAAGCATTGAAGCATAATCATGCCCGTCAACTTCCATAACATGCCAGCCAAAGGAGCGCCATTTGTCGGCCGGGGATTCGGAGGATTTCACATCGCGAATCCACCCATCGATCTGCAAACCATTATAATCCAAAAAAGCAGTAAGATTATCCAGCCGATAGTGGGCAGAAGTCATTGCCGCTTCCCACACCTGGCCTTCCTGGCTCTCTCCGTCCCCCAGTATTACATATGTCCGGTATTGCAACTGATTGAGCCTGGCCGCCAGTGCCATGCCATTTGCCACGGAGAGCCCCTGCCCCAGTGAACCTGTGGACATATCTATCCCCGGAGTCTTGTGCATATCGGGATGACCCTGGAGGGGGGAGCCGATCTTTCGCAGGCTGGATAAATATGCGTGAGGGAAAAAACCCTTATCCGCTAAAACAGCATAAAGTGCAGGGCATGCATGTCCTTTACTCAAAACTAACCTGTCACGATGGGGATGTTTACAATTTTGGGGATCAATATTCATTACCTTGTAGTACAGAACTACCAGAATATCCAGCACAGATAATGCGCCTCCCGGATGACCGGAACCAGCTTCAAAGATCATTGTAACGACATCTTTGCGCAGTTTTCTGGCTATTAACCTTAATTCCTCTACTGTGGCAGCCGATATTGCCTGCAATTTTTATACCCCCTTTTGGTCATATTTTACTGGATTGGCCCAAAACCTTCCCCCAGGACCTCCCCGACGTTACTTACAATCACAAAAGCCTCCGGGTCCACTTCCCGCACAATATATTTTAAACGGGTCACCTGAGCTTGAGATACTACACAGAGAATAATATCTTTGTTTTCCCCCGAATAGGCACCGCGGCCTTCCAAAAAAGTAGCGCCCCGCCCCAGCTCCTCCAGTATTCTTTGGCTTATCGTATCGCTTTTATTAGCGCTGATGATCATCGCCGCTTTGGAAAAAGAAAAACCTTCTTGAACAAAATCTATGACTTTGCTGCTCACAAAAAGGGAGAGGACTGTAAACATTGCTACCTCGGGGGAAAAAATAAAACCGGCGGCAATTATAATGGCAAGATCCGCACCGATAAGGCTTTCACCGCTGCTTAAACCCGTATAATGGTTGATCAGCTGTGCTATAATCGCCGTTCCACCCGTAGAACCCTGTGAGCGGAAAACAAGGCCAAGCCCAAGGCCTACCCCTACTCCTCCAAAAACAGAAGCTAAAAGCAAATCATCGGTAACCGCCGGCAAAGAAGCGGTGAGTTCCAGCATCAGAGGCAAAAGAATTGTACCGATCAGGCTATGGGCAACAAATCTCCATCCCAAAATAATCCAGGCCAGAATAAACAGGGGAACGTTGCCCAAAAAAACAGTCATACCTACCGGAAACTCATAAAGGTGATAGAGGATGATCCCCAGGCCGCTGATACCGCCTGCTGCAAGCTTGTTGGGAACCAGAAACAACGCATAAGACAAAGCCATGAGCAGCGTCCCCAATATAACACCCATCAGTTCCCAGATAAATTTCTTTGACATTATTTAAGCCCAGCCCTTTCATCGCGGAAAGCAGCAGACGCTTTTTACTATTTTTCTCTTTACTCTTTACTTTTTACATGCAGCCCTGAGCTGTAACGCAGGTAAGCTTCCAGAAAAGGGTCAATATCCCCGTCCATTACACCCTGAATATT
>CAZQXY010000131.1:0-2719 GCA_964597455.1 uncultured Desulfovibrionaceae bacterium | reverse complement strand
AAAACATAGGAGCGTATTTGGCTGCCCCAGGCGATCTCTTTTTGCTCTCCTCTAAGTGAGTGCAGCTCCTCTTGCTGCTGTCTTTGCGCCAGATCCGCCAGCCTTGCCAGCAGTATGCGCATAGCCCTTTCTCTATTACTATGCTGTGAGCGTTCATTTTGGCATGTTACAACCAGCCCTGTAGGCAAATGTGTTATCCTCACGGCAGAATCAGTTGTATTTACATGCTGCCCGCCTGCTCCGTGCGATCGGAAAGTATCTATCCTCAAGTCATCGGGACTCACATCCACATCTTTTCCTGCTTCTACTTCCGGTAATACATCCACTGAAGCAAAAGAGGTATGTCTGCGTCCTCCCGTATCAAAGGGGGATATACGCACCAGCCGGTGCACTCCCCGTTCCGCCTCCAGGTAGCCGTAAGCCTTTTCACCTTTAACCAAAATGGTGACGCTTTTAATACCCGCCTCCTCACCGGGCAGAAGATCCAACATCTCTAAAGTATATCCTTTCTTCTCCGACCATCGCATATACATTCGCAGGAGCATTTCTGCCCAATCCTGGGCTTCCAGGCCTCCCGCACCGGGGTGAAGAGCGATAATGGCATTATTATCTTGATAGCGCCCCTTAAAAAGCATACCCAGCTCTTCTTTTTGCAGAATAGTATCTATTTCCTTACCCAGATTCTCCGCCTCTTGCAGGAGCTCCGGCGCATCTTCCTCGCTGTTAACTTCTTCGTAAAGTTGCAGTAATACATCACATTCTTCAAACAGCCCTGCCAACCGGTCATAAGCCCCGAGCCTCTCCTTTAACCGGCCGATCTCCTGCATAACCACGGGAGCATCTTCACTGTTATTCCAGAAATCCGGCTTACCGGCTGCTTCCTCGAGTTTTTTTACCCTCTTTCTTTTATCCTCGAGGTCAAAGAAACCTCCCCCATTCTTCAAACCTTTTTTTTTGTTCTTCCCATCGTTCTTTTGATACGCTTAACATAGTAACCCTCCTAAATCATACATTTAGCGCCCTTCAGCCGCTCCACAGCATTTCTTATATTTCTTGCCGCTGCCGCAGGGACAGGGAGCATTTCTCCCCACCTTTTTCACTGTGACTGGTTTTTTCTTTACAGCCGCGGTTTCTATTGCTGCTTCTTTCGCTTCATTCATTGCTCCTGCATTTTCTTGTTTAAGGCTCACTGTTGGTATTATGGCTGCCCCCGCTCTTTCCGGAGCATGGCTTACTTTAAGATGATATAAAAGGCGAACCACCTCTTCATGAATTGAATGAATCATCTCCTGGAACATATCGTAAGCTTCATATTTATACTCAATGAGAGGATCCCTCTGGCCAAAAGCCCTGAGCCATACCCCCTGACGCAGGTCATGCATGATATCAATATGTTCCATCCATTTGCTATCCACAGTACGCAAAAGGACTACCCTCTCCAACTTACGCATATCTTCCGAACCAATTTCCTTTTCCCGCCGGTCATAAAAATTGACAGCCTCACGAATCAGTTTTTCCCTTAACTCTTCATGCTCAAGGACTTTTAGTTCTTCGCGGTCTAAACTCCCCACGGGCAGGTAGTTTTTTTCCGCATACCCCAACAAACCGTTTAAATCGCGTTCTTCCTCATCGGGTTTTTCCACGGTGTAGACCGCAAGAGAAGCGTCAATAACCTCCTCAATCATATGCATAATGCTATCACGCAGGTTTTTCCCCTCCAGGACCTCGCGGCGCTGTTTGTAGATTACTTCCCTTTGTTGATTGAGCACATCGTCATATTCCAGGATATGCTTGCGAATCTCAAAGTTCCGGCCTTCCACTTTTTTCTGGGCATTTTCAATGGCTTTGCTAATCATCGGATGCTCTATGCGCAGGTCCTCCTCCATACCAAGCCTTTCCATAATTGACTTCACATTATCCGAACCAAAAAGCCGCATCAGATCATCTTCCAGTGATACATAAAACGATGAGGAACCGGGGTCTCCCTGCCGCCCCGAACGCCCCCTGAGCTGGTTATCTATGCGTCTGGATTCATGCCTTTCAGTCCCTATAATATGCAGCCCCCCGAGACTGACGACCTCGTCATGCCAGGTTTTCCATAAAGCGGTGAGTTGTTCGATCTTCTCCTCTTTTTGTGCGGGGGAAAGCTCCTCATTTTCCCGTATTTTCTCAATTTCCGGCTCAATATTGCCCCCCAGAACAATGTCGGTCCCCCGCCCGGCCATATTCGTTGCAATTGTCACCGCTCCTTTTTTCCCGGCCTGGGCAATAATTTCCGCCTCCTTCTCATGGAACTTGGCGTTAAGCACATGGTGCCGGATACCTCTTTTAGAGAGCATCTGACTCAGTTCTTCGGATTTTTCAATGGATATCGTCCCTACCAGAACAGGTTGCCCCTTCTCATGCCGCTCTGCAATCTCCTCAATCACAGCTTTGAACTTGCCCTTTTCATTGCGATAAATAAAATCCGGGAGATCTTCCCTAATCATCGGTTCATTGGTAGGGATGATCACTACGTCCATTCCGTAAATTTTCCTGAACTCTTCCTCTTCCGTAACTGCAGTCCCCGTCATCCCCGCCAGCTTCTCATACATACGAAAATAGTTCTGGAACGTAATGGAGGCCAGGGTGCGGCTTTCACGGGCAACCTTGACCTTTTCCTTGGCTTCAATGGCCTGGTGCAAACCCTCGCTGTAGCGCCGGCCAAACATCAGCCGCC
>CAZQXY010000130.1:0-6029 GCA_964597455.1 uncultured Desulfovibrionaceae bacterium | reverse complement strand
GCCGTGCATAGCGTTGGGATGCATAGAAGAAAACGCCTTGGAAATAATATATTTTACAGTGACAATCAAAATGAGGAGGTTATCATGATGGCAAAAGCTGTAATCGGCGTTTTCCGCAGCGAAGACCGAGCCAGAGAAGCAATTGATGAGCTTAAAAGAAATGGTTTTGATGAAAGAGAAATTTCTCTGGTTGCAAGAGATAATAAAGGACAGGGAAACAGGGGACAATCAGAACCCGAACAACGCTTAACAATGGAAGATCAAAACCTGAGTGAGGGGATGTTTACCGGTGGTGCGCTGGGCGGTATTGCTGGACTGCTTGCCGGCGCGGGGGCTTTGCTAATACCTGGTGTAGGACCGATCATTGCAGCTGGCCCTCTGGCAGCTTTTCTTACCGGCGTTGTGGGTGGCGGCCTCGCCGGTGGCCTTGTAGATTTTGGGATTCCCGAAGAAAGGGGCCGTTATTTTGAAGAAAGGGTAAAAAGAGGGGATATCCTGGTTACTCTGAAGGCAAACGACGATGAGGTTTCGGAAATTGCTTCTATTTTGGAAAGTAATGGTGCGGAAGACGTAGAGTCCCATTAATGCTGCCGTTGAAAAATAATTGTAAAACCAATAATCGGGTATTCCCTTAATAACCTTTTGATAAATTGCAGGCAAGTTGCGCTGCTCATTTTATAAAACGCGTCATTAAAAATGACGCGTTTTTCCTTTTTAGCTCGTTCACATAATTATCTGCAGCCTCATATGATAATAAAAAATGAGGAGATTCATTATGAAGGAGGTGTATGTAATTGGATGTTATCCTCTTAGGGCTGAATATTCTAATAATCGGTGGGGACCGAAGGGAGGTAGAGCTCTACCTTCATTTAAAAAAAATTGGTGCCAATGTGCACTTATACGGGTTCGAAAAGTACCCGCATTTAGAAAATATTTCTGTTAGTGATAATTTGATCGCATCAATCAGGCTCTCACAAGTTATTATAACACCTCTTATGGGTATTGACGCAAATGGAGAGATATATACCCCTTATGCAAAAGAAAAAGTCTATTTGAACGAGCAGAAAATCTTACGGGTTATCAACCCGGGATCCTTATTAATTGCCGGTCATATCTGGCCCGCATTAAAAGAAATATTAAACCAAAATAATATACGGGTTTGCGAAACAAGGGAAATGGATGAAATATCGGTTCCCGGTGCCATACCGACTGCCGAGGGCGCAATTCAGGTTGCCATGGAGAATACAGAGAGTACAATCCATAACAGCAAGGTTCTGGTTCTCGGCTATGGACGCTGTGGCTCGATATTAGCCCATACCTTAAAAGCTCTGGGAGCTGAAGTAACCGTTGCAGTCCGGAGAAAAAAAGTGCTTTCCTGGATTGAAGCCTACAAGATAAAACCTTTGCCGCTGAATTTAATGGCGGAGGAAGTTGAAAAATTCGATATAATTTTTAATACTATTCCTGCCCTTGTTTTGGATGCTGAAATTCTTTATCGCATTAACAAAAGTACTCTTATTATTGATATCGCTACTTCCCCGGGAGGAGTTGATTTTGCGGCAGCCGAAAGATTGAACATCCTGGCCATCCCATTGCCGGGCTTACCGGGTAGGGTTGCACCGAAAACAGCGGCAAATATTTTATGTAAGGTTTACCCGGATATAATCGTCTCCTCATTGAAAAGAGGTGAATAGCATGAGCCTTCAAGGAATTAAAATAGGCCTGGCGATAACCGGTTCACACTGCACAATGGATAAAATGTTCATTCAGTTAGAAAACCTGTGCTCGGCAGGGGCTTTAATTTATCCAATAATATCTCCTGCTGTTCGGAATACCAATACTCGTTATGGAGGGGCAAAGATCTTAAGGGAAAAGGTAGAGGCAATTACCGGAAATAATATTATTGAAGAAATTGTCGACGCGGAACCAGTTGGGCCTCAGAAACTTTTTGATGTAATTGCCATTGCCCCCTGCACGGGCAACACCCTTGCCAAACTCGCTAACGGAATAAGCGATACCGCTGTTTTGATGGCGGCAAAAGCACAGCTAAGAAACCAACGGCCTGTAGTTCTGAGCATAGCTACAAATGATGGCCTGGGTATAAATGCTAAAAACATCGGGATCTTGCTGGCTGCAAAAAATATTTTCATGGTACCTTTCGGGCAGGATGATCCAGTACAAAAACCTAATTCACTTGTTTCCCAGATGGATCTGTTGCCGCTCACTATTGAGAAGGCGCTGAAAAAAGAACAGGTTCAGCCCCTTTTGGTTTGCAACTCCTCATCCTCCGTAAAGGAAGAAAAAAATCCGTATGTGCAAAATAAATATTGTGGTAATTGATCATCGCTTTTTATTCTGATATAATGGCTAAGAAATATGGGATGGAGGTCATAGCCCATGCAGAATGCTTTTGGATCTTTGCTTACAGCAATGGTTACTCCTTTTGACAGGCAACAGCGGGTAAACCATGAGCAAGTTGCTAAACTGGCAAAACAGCTCACAGACCGGGGTTCCGATGGCCTGGTTATTACAGGTACAACAGGGGAATCACCCACTCTTTCAAATGAAGAAAAATTGCGAATTTATGATACTGTTGTGAGGGCAGTCAAGGGAAAAACCAAAGTCATTGCCGGTACCGGGTGCAATTCAACCCTATCAACAATTGAAACAAGCAAAAAAGCAGAAGAAATAGGCGTAGACGGGCTAATGCTGGTTGTTCCCTATTATAATAAGCCGCCTCAAGAGGGACTCTACCTGCATTTTAAAAGTGTTGCCGAAGCAGTATCACTGCCGATAATACTCTATAATGTTCCCGGCAGAACTGCGGTTAATCTTTCAGCGGCAACAACCTTGAAATTGGCCGAGATTGATAATATTGTTGCGGTAAAAGAAGCAAGCGGTAATCTGGAACAGGTTACATATATCTGCAAGGGGGCCCCGGAAGGTTTTGACGTATACAGCGGTGACGACTCCCTGACTCTTCCTGTTTTAAGTGTCGGCGGAAAAGGAGTAGTCAGCGTTGCTTCTCATCTTGTTGGATTGGAGATGAAAGCGATGATTAATTCTTTTTTTGAAGGTAAGATTGAAGCAGCAGTAAAAAAACACCAGCATTTAATGCCTTTGTTTAAGGCTTTATTTGTCATAACCAATCCCATTCCGGTAAAGGCTGCGCTCAATATAGCAGGCATCGATGTAGGAAGGACCAGATTACCGCTAAGTGATATGCCGGAGAGTATGGCGGCGGAATTGCTTGACTTGTTGAAAAGCTATGGAATTGTTTGAGGTAATTTCCCGTTCTTATGTGAATGCCCCTTTTAAAGGGGCATTTTTAAATTTGCTCTTACTCATAATTTAAAGTATAATAATAATAATTAAGAGGAACGGAAAATATGGATTGAAGAGAGGTGCTATTTTTTTTTGCGAAACAAAGAAAAACAAAAAAAAGAGGCAGACAAACTTTTTATTATACCACTTGGCGGTATAGGCGAAATAGGAAAAAATATGTTTGCCATTAATTACGACCAAGATATTGTAATTCTGGATGCCGGTCTAATGTTTCCGGAAGAAGAGATGCTGGGGGTTGATATAGTAATACCGGATATCACCTATCTGATGGAAAACAGGAATAAAATAAAAGCGATATTTCTTTCGCATGGTCACGAAGATCATATTGGGGGCTTGCCTTATATTTTACCAAAGATTAACGTTCCGGTTTATGGAACAAAGCTTACGTTGGGTTTATTAAGAATTAAACTGGAAGAGTTTGGGTTGCTTCATAATACGACTTTAATCGAAATTAAGCCCGGTGATGTGATTAAAACCGGCCGGATAAAAGTGAGTTTTTTTACTACAAATCATAGTATCCCTGATTCAGTCGGCATTGTATTAAACACTCCTGCGGGCAATGTGGTGTACACGAGTGATTTTAAGTTTGATCATACTCCGGTCCAGGGCAAAATAACTGATTTCCACAGCCTTGCCGAAATTGGTAAAGAAGGTGTCCTGGTCGCTTTATCTGATAGCACCAATGCCGAGCGTCCCGGTTATACCCATTCAGAAAAGGAGTTAGGTGAAAAATTAATAGATATCTTTAATTCTGCTGAAGGAAGAATAATTACCGTTACTTTTGCCTCCAATGTCCATCGTATTCAGCAGATCGTAAACGCTGCCGGTTATTCCGGAAGAAAACTTGTTGTAGATGGCTGGAGTATGGTTAATGTTGTAGAAATTGCCCAAACGCTTGGCTATCTCAACATTCCCAGAGGCATGCTTTTAGATATCGATGAAGTTAACAAACTGCCAAAGAGGCAGGTAGCAATATTGACTACGGGTACTCAGGGAGAACCGATGTCTGCTCTTGCGAGACTGGCTAATGCGAACCATAGGAAACTGGAAATCATTCCCCAGGATACGGTAGTAATTGCTGCCACCCCTATACCCGGTAATGAAAAATTGGTTTCCAGGACGATAGATAATCTTTTCCGGAGAGGCGCTGAAGTAGTATATGAGGCTGTCTCGGGTATCCACGTTTCCGGCCATGCCAGCCAGGAAGAGTTAAAACTAATGCTCAATTTACTTCGTCCCCGTTATTTAATACCGGTTCATGGGGAATTCCGCCATTTGATTCATCACGCCGGTCTGGCGGAAAGCCTTGGGATGGATAAGGAAAATATTTTTATCGTAGAAAACGGTACTGTAATGGAATTTTCATCCTCTTCAGGGAGAGTGGCAACAACTGTGCAGGCTGGAGGGGTCTATGTAGATGGACTCGGTGTTGGTGATGTGGGGAATATCGTCTTAAGGGACAGGAAGGTTCTATCCAGGGACGGTATTTTTATTGTGGTCATGATTATTAATATAAAGGAAAAACGGCTCGTATCCGGTCCGGATATTGTATCCAGGGGATTTGTTTATGTAAAAGAATCCGAGGAGTTGCTGGAAGAAGCTAAAGAAAATGTATCCCTTGTTCTGGATTCATTAATGCAAAAGAAAATCAGCGATTGGCCTACCATAAAAAATACTATTAAAGATTCAGTAGGTAAGCTTCTCTGGGAGAGGACCGGCAGAAAGCCGATGATCCTGCCGATAATCATGGAAGTCTGAGCGTTAAACATCTGATAGAATCTTTATTTTCCTGTGCAGAGACCTATACCCGATTTCGGCGTGAAGCTCAGGAATCATTTGAAAAACATATTTGCATAGCATTTTAGTAGATGAGGAGAAAAATGGACCCATTAAGCCTGGTGGACAGTTTACAACTCGGAGAAAGAGAAATAGTTGCTGTATACGGAGGCGGCGGTAAAACCTCGCTGCTTTACCGCCTTGCCCGCGAATTGTCTCGGTTAAAAAGGAAAGTAATCTTAACGACAACGACCAAAATTTATCAGCCCGACAAAATACCCTGTGTTATCTGTTCCGAATTGAGGAAAACGCTGGCGGAATTACAGCGGGAACTCCAGGCAAATGATCTGGTAGCGCTCGGCGGTTCACTTTTACCAAATAACAAACTAACAGGAGTTGATCGAGCCTGGGTTGAGGAGATCCATTCCTGCGGAGCAGCTTCCTATATTCTTGTTGAAGCTGACGGCGCTGCAGGAAAACCAATTAAAGGTTACGCGCCTTATGAACCTGTTCTGCCTCCGGCTTCGACACTGATCATTCCCATTTTAGGCCTGGATGCTTTAGGGTTGTTTCCGGATGCAAGGTTTGTGCACAGGCCGGAACTTCTTTTAAAGATAACGGGCTCGACACCCGGGGAGCGGCTTACCGAAGAACATCTGCTCCGGTGTTTAAGATACATGATCAAACTGGGCAGTGCCATGTCTCCGGCTGCCCGCATTATCCCCGTTTTAAATAAGGTTGATCTTCTTCAAGACAAGAAAATGCCGGGGATGATCGCCGAAAGTGCCGTAACCGGCACTTTTTTGAAAGAAACCGCCCTGGATCGTTTTTTATTTACGTCACTTAGGGAAGAGGCCGCACTTAAGTATATTTTTGATCTGTCCGGCTGCTTTTCCAGACCTTTTATT
>CAZQXY010000129.1:0-6062 GCA_964597455.1 uncultured Desulfovibrionaceae bacterium | reverse complement strand
TACGACAGCCCCAACTTTGCGGCCTCGATCCGCATTTCCTTGTCGAGGTCCGGGGGCAGGTAATATGATGATTTTTTTTTCATTTGTGCTCCTTTCTGTCCGGATTTTACAGCTCCGGGCTGGCTGCTAACTTCAGTAATCTTCTAGTTGCGGGTCCGATTGCCGTTTCACATTCTCCCCGATATTCGAGGAGAGAACGGAACCCGGCTATAAACTGGGCATCCTTAACTTTCTCGGACTGCTCCCCTGAAAAGGGGACTGCGATCCGGTACAACTCCTCGCAGTTGTCCCAGTCTTGGAACAAATACGAGAGGTTGTTTTCCCCGTATTCCGCATTGAAAACGGAAGGGGGAAATTCACCAAAATATTCCGAATATAACCTATGGTCATATTTGTCAATAGGAAAAACCAAAATTTATATCATTTGGTCATAAATATTTATTATGACAAAGAGTTATATTATAATAAGGTAAACGAGGTGGTAACATGGACATAGGTCACAAAATAGCGGAGCTAAGAGAACTGAACAGATTGACACAAAAAGAGCTTGCGGACAAACTTCACTTAAGTCAAAGCGCAATAGCCTATTATGAAACAAATAAAAAAAGGCCCAGCATAGAAACGCTAAAGTTGATGGCGAAAATATTCAAGGTGAACGTTAGTTATTTTTTAGAAGAAGATTACAACAACCGCAACGAACCGTCGCACATAGTTACCGGCACGGGAAACGGAAGCTTCAGTTTTGATAAGGATATCCCCCAGGAGGTACGCGAAGAAATAATTAACTACGCAGAGTATTTGATCAAGAAGCACAAAGAGGGAAAATAATAAAAGGAAATAGCGCCATGACAGCACAACTTTACAGTCTCGCTAAAAAAGAAGGCATAATCGTTGATTTTTATGATTTCCCTAGCCCAGATCTCCTTGGCGCGTATTATCGCAGAGGCAATAACCCGCCCGTGATCCTTCTGCATAGAAAGATCAGATCCCGTCGTCGCCTTTTGCGTTGCATATTTGCAGAAGAGCTGGGCCACCACTACACCACAGGGTTTGATCTCATGGCCTTTGCGCGGACGGACAAGAAATACATAGCCAGGAAGTACGAAAAGCTCGCCATCTTCTGGGCCGTGGAGCATCTTATGCCGCTGGACAAGCTGGCCGAGGCTGTCAATTCCGGCCTTTTTTTGACCCACGAAATAGCGGAATTTTTCGACATCACAGAAAGGTTTGCCGGAACAGGCATTAAGCTATACTTTGAAAAAAGAAGGGATACTATGTTAAAATTATTGAAGAGTTTACCGGAGGAACTACAATATTAACGGGAGGTTTTAAAATGGATACTTTAGTGGCCTTTATCGGCATCGCAAGCGTTTTGGTAATGATGGTTGGCGCCGTCGCCGTGGCAAAAGGGAACATTCTCACCCTGGGCATCAAAAGCCGCAAGGCTGGCCTCGTGGTAATCGTAGCGGGTTTCGTTCTGTTTATTTCCATGATGTCGATCGACGTTAACGAGGCGCCTGAAGCCAGGGCAGACGGAAAGGGAAAGCCTCAGGGAACGGCCCAGGAGCAACCGCAGCCAGAACCTGAGCTGCAGAAGCCAGATCCAGCAGCATCTTTGGAGCAGGATTACGTCGACTTTGTATCGGAATCATCCGAAGAGATAGGCAAAGCGCTTCAGGAGGTAGGCAGGTTGTGCCAGTCCATGTCCTTCACGGATGACTGGGTGCTGGAAACAGCCGTAAACGTCGGGATAATACAGCACTATTGCAACCAGGTTCTTGAGAAGCAACCGCCGGAAAAATTCAAAGAAGCGCATGACATTTACGTGAAAGCCTGCAGTTTCTACATTTTGGCTATGGATTCGCTGACTACAGGCATAGACAACTTTGACGCAGCGGAAATAGATAAAGCTGCAGCCTACCTGGACAGGGGCACGGAACACATTGACGTTGCGACAGCCGAGTTCCTGAAACTTATAACAAAGTAAGGAGGCCTTCCCATGCCCTCCGGCCGCATAGTCGAGCTTATAAAAGGGAAAAAATATCAGGTCATCGTCGAAGCGGGCAGGGACCCGAAAACCGGAAAGCGCAAGCGTATCAAGCGCACGGTCAACGGCCGTAAAACAGAAGCCGAGGATCTCCTGCTGGAGCTCACCCTGTCCTTGCGGCAGGGGACATATATAGAACCCAAAAGCATAGCCGTTTCCGAGTGGCTTGACACCTGGCTGAACGACTATAAAAAAATGGATCTGCGGCAGACCACCTGGGAGAGCTATGCTGATATCATCAGGTTACACATAAAGCCTGAAATCGGCGCTATGAAAATCCAGGACCTGCGGCCGGAACACCTGCAAAAGCTCTACAAAGAAAAAAAAGAAAGCGGCCTTTCGTCCCGCACCGTCCGCTATGTGCATTCTATCATGCACGCCGCGCTGAAGCAGGCTGTCAAAAACCAGCTTATCTTACGTAATCCAACCGAGGCCACCAGCCCGCCGAAGATGGAACAGCGGGAAATAACGGCCATGACAAAAAAACAAATGGACGCTTTCCTCTCCGAGCTGGACAACACCAGATACAAGAGAACCAAGCGTATCGCCCCGGCGTTCAAGGTCCTGCTCGGCACCGGGCTAAGACGCGGGGAGCTGCTGGGCCTACGCTGGCGGAACATAGACTTTCAAACAAACACCATCACCATAGAGCAAGGTCTGGTGGCGACAAAGGGCAGTAAAAAAACCTACCAGGAGCCCAAAACCGACCAGTCCAAAAACGAGATCCCCATGTCCGACTACGTGGCCGCCGTTCTGCAGGGCCACTGGCTGCAAATGACTTTCGAGGGCCATGCCGACCCCGACATGCCTGTATTCTGCACCAAGAACGGCGATCCCATTCTTCCCCGGAGCCTCAACCGGACATTCGAAGCCCTGCGCAGACGCGCCGGTATCGAAAACGTGAACCTCCATGCGCTACGCCACACCTTCGCGACCCGCCTTCTGGAAAAAGGCGTTCAGCTAAAAGAAATCCAGGAACTTCTGCGCCACACCAGGCTATCTACCACAGCTGACATTTATACCGACGTTTCGCACACTATGAAACAGGATGCGGTGAACAAACTCAACGATGATCTTTTTCAAAATGGCCCCAAAATGGCACCAAACCCCCCTGAAGAGGAAAAGTAGCACGAAAAACAAAAAGCCGCAGGGCCGTTAAAGCCCCGTGGCATCGTCGTTTGTGATGGTACGCCCGAGAGGATTTGAACCCCTGGCCTTCTGATCCGTAGTCAGACGCTCTATCCAGCTGAGCTACGGGCGCATATTATGGCGGAGAGAGTGGGATTCGAACCCACGAAGCGAGCTTTAACCCGCTTAATCGCTTAGCAGGCGACCGCCTTCGACCGGCTCGGCCATCTCTCCGCATTTATCCCAGTCCTTTTTTGGCGGAGGGGGTGGGATTCGAACCCACGGCTCTTGTCGAGTCACCGGTTTTCAAGACCGGCTCCTTAAACCGCTCGGACACCCCTCCCGGTTGTTCCCAAGCAAAAACGCCGATCTTTCCGTAACATGAGTATAGCACAAGGCGGCAATACTGTCAACCGGAGAGGTACAGTCTTAATCATGTTCCGGCCTGATAATCCCTTCGTGATTCGGAGGGAAATAGCGCCGCAGTACTTCCGGAATAATAACGCTGCCATCTTCCTGCTGGTAGTTTTCCAGGATAGCGGCCAGTGTCCTCCCGATGGCAACGCCGGACCCGTTCAGTGTATGGACAAATTCTGTTTTTGACCCCGGGGCGGGCCGAAAACGTATCCCTGCCCGGCGGGCCTGAAAATCGCGGAAATTACTGCAGGAGGATACTTCGCGGTAGGCATCATAAGCGGGATACCAGATCTCCAGATCGTATTTTTTGGCCGCTGCAAACCCCAGGTCACCCGTACACATGAGCATTGCCCGGTACGGTATGCCCAGAAGCTGCAACACCTTCTCCGCATTATTTACCAGCTTCTCCAGCTCCTCGCTGGAATTCTCCGGTAAAGTGAATTTGACCAGCTCCACCTTATTAAACTGGTGCTGCCTGATCAGCCCCCGGGTGTCTCTGCCGTGAGCACCGGCTTCAGCCCGGAAGCAGGCGCTGTAAGCAACGTAATAAAGGGGCAGCTGCTCCTTCTCCAGAATCTCCTCGCGGTGCAAGTTGGTTACCGGGACCTCGGCCGTAGGAATCAGCCAGTACTCTGTCCCGGCTACATTGAAAGCATCGTCGGCAAACTTCGGAAGCTGTCCGGTGCCGAGCATGCTCCGGCTGTGGACTAAAAATGGTGGGAAAATTTCCTTGTAGCCGTGCTCAGAAGTATGCAGGTCAAGCATGAAATTGATTAAGGCCCTTTCCAGGCGGGCACCTTCTCCCCGGTAAAACACAAAACGCGAACCGGTTATTTTCCCGGCTCGGGGAAAATCCAATATCCCCAGCTGTTCCCCCAGCTCCCAGTGAGGCCTGGCACTAAATTCGAATTGCGGGACATTACCCCAACGACGAACCTCTTTGTTATCCTCTTCGGTCGTTCCTACAGGCACCTCGGGATCAGGCAGATTGGGAATATCTAAAAGTATCTCTTCTATAGTGGTATCAATTTGCCTTTGTTCTTCGTCCAGTTCTTTAATGCGTTCATTTACAAGGCGCATCTTCTCCACAAGCTCCGCCGCATCGCGCCCTTCCTTTTTCAGCCGGCCCACGTCCTTTGAAACAACGTTGCGCTGGTGTTTTAGCTCCTCTACTTCTTGCAACAGATCTCTCCGCTTCGTATCCAGGCGTAGAAAATCATCCAGGGCTGCTTGTTCGCCTTTGGTCTCTATCGCCCGGCGTACCGCAGGAATATTTTCCCTGACAAAACGTAAATCCAGCAATTTTTCCACCTACTTTATAAATATTTACAATAATATTTACATCAATATTTACATCCCTTCAATATTTACATCTCTTCCGGAGCTTCAATCCCCAAAAGGTCAAGTCCGTTATGCAGGACAACACGAACACCATCAATCAGCAGCAGCCTTGCCTCTTTTAAACCGCCGGCAGCCGTAAGGACAGGGCAGTTATGGTAAAATTTATTAAAATCCCTGGCTAAATCCAGAAGGTAGCGGGCTAAAAAAGAAGGGCGGTATTCCTCGGCGGCGCGCCGTATTTGTTCCTTGAAGCGCGCAAGAGTTATTAAAAGCTGCTCTTCTTCGGGAGCATCCAAAAGGTCCTTTGCCACGGCCGCTTCGCCAAACAGCCCACCGTCCTGTTTATCCGCCGCTTTGCCCGGCTGTTTGCCTGCCGGTTTGCCGGTCTGCTCAACGGTCTGCTCATCGGCCGATCCGCCGGTTAAATGCCCTTCATCAAGGTCTGCGGCTGCATTCTCCCCTTTGGCCTTTCTCAGAATACTGCAGATACGCGCATGGGCATATTGAATATAGGGCGCCGTTTCCCCGGAGAAATCAAGCACCTTATCCCAATCAAATTCGACATCCTTAATACGATCGTTTACAAGATCACCGAATATTATCGCTCCCAGGCCAACCATCTTTGCGGCTTTTTCCTTATTCACCAGGTCGGGGTTTTTTTCACGAATAATATTTTGTGCCATATCAACCGCTTTGTCGATTACCTCCTCAAGGAAAATTACCTTCCCCTCACGGGTAGACATCCTTCCATCCTTAAAATGAATCAGGCCGAAAGGAACATGGATACAGTCACCGGCCCAGGGGAAATCCAGCAGTTCAAGCAGTTTAAAAAACTGCTTAAAGTGCAGGGTTTGTTCCGCTCCCACTACATACAAAAGTTTACTAAAGCGGTAATTTTTATACCTGTAGATTGCCGCGGCAAGATCCCTGGTCATATACAGGGCCGCGCCGTCTTTTTTGCGCAGCAGGCAGGGAGGCAGGCCGCAGGGTTCCAGATCCGCCAGCAAGGCCCCCTCGCTTTCCTTCAGCAGGCCTTTTCCCCGCAACAGTTCCACTGTTTCATCCAACATATCGTTATAGAAGCTTTCCCCTTGATAGGAATCGAATTCAATACCCATCAGCCGGTACA
>CAZQXY010000128.1:0-6063 GCA_964597455.1 uncultured Desulfovibrionaceae bacterium | reverse complement strand
CACCTTGGTGGAAGGCGGCACGGGAAGCCTGTCGGAAAGCCTCTCCCAACCGGAGTTTGTTCCGGACCGCTATGAGAGCGGGACGTTGAATACTCCAGGAATTGCCGGTCTTAATGAGGGCTTGAAATATCTTCTGCAGACAGATCCGGAACAGATTTATGCCCGGAAGAAGCAACTGGAAAAAAAGTTACGGGAGGGTCTCTCTGATCTGCCCAAAGTAAGGGTTTTTGGAGAGGGCGTTTCGGGGATTGGAGTTGTTTCCATCGTACTGGCGGGGAAAGATTGTCAGGAAGTTTGCGCCGAACTGGATGAAAAGTATCATATTGCCGTCAGGGGAGGATTGCATTGTGCTTATCTGGCCCATGAGACCATTGGAACAAAGCATACAGGGACGGTCCGTTTCAGTCTGAGTCCTTTTACGACCACGCAAGACATAGAAGCAGCCTTGCGGGCCATTAAATCAATCAGCAGCTCTTAAATTTTGCCCCTATAGCAGGAAAAATTAACATCTTGCTTTAGCCCGTAACATCTCAAAAAGGAGGCAGCAGGGACATCAGCGAGGTACAATACGCAGAATTGCTCAAGGATAGCAGTGAGGAACAACAAAACGCCTCCCAAAACGAGGAAAAAAAGATTGGCCGCAAAAAAATTATGCTGCTATCTTTGCCGGTTTTAGCTTTCCTACTTTCTTTTCCTGTGGGAAGGTATCCCATAGCTCCGGGAGATTTAATTACTATCTTGCTGGCCAAGATACTGCCTATTGGCCATACCTGGCCCTCGACACTGGATACAGTGGTATTTCAGGTGAGACTGCCGCGGATCGTTGCCGCCATGCTGGTAGGAGCGGCCCTGTCCACGGCTGGAGCAGCCTATCAGGGGATGTTCAAGAACCCTCTGGTCTCGCCTGATATTCTGGGGGCTACGGCAGGGGCGGCGTTTGGTGCTGCCCTGGGCATATATTTTAATTTTGGGGTTATCGGGATTCAACTGTCCTCTTTTGTTTTTGGCTTAGTGGCGGTGGGGCTGGCTTACCTGGTGGGCGGAAGAATACGTCATGATCCCATACTGGCTTTAGTATTGGCAGGGATATTGATTGGCACTATCTTTTCTTCTTCTACTTCCTTGTTGAAGTTTATGGCCGATCCTTATGAAAAGCTTCCGGCGATCACCTATTGGCTATTGGGGAGCCTCTCATCCATAGCTCCGAAAGATGTACGGTTTATTATTATTCCCATGTTCCTGGGATTTGTGCCTCTCTATTTACTTCGATGGAGATTAAATGTTTTATCTATGGGCGAGGAAGAAGCCAAAGCCCTGGGGCTGGAAACAGAGCGTTTGAGGATTACGGTGATTTTGTGCTCTACTTTAGTCACAGCGGCAGCGGTCTCCATCAGCGGTATGATTGGCTTTGTGGGACTGGTCATTCCCCATCTGACCCGCATGATCGTCGGGCCTGATTATAAGGTGCTCATACCGGCATCAATGCTCGTGGGAAGTGCCTATCTCCTCTTGGTGGATGATCTGGCGCGGGTCCTTACCACAGTGGAAGTTCCCCTGGGGATCTTGACTTCGGTCATTGGGGCGCCGTTTTTTATTTACTTAATTTTGCGCAGTAAAGGAGGATGGCAATGAAATTTAAGGTATGCAACGGGAAGTGCGGGTACGGTACGACCACTGTCTTGCAGGATGTTTCGTTGACAGTGGAATCGGGAGAAGTGCTCTGTTTGTTGGGTCCGAACGGCGCGGGAAAGACCACTTTGTTTAAATCAATTTTAGGGCTGCTGGAAATGCAGGGAGGAAGCGTTGAACTTGACGGCAAGGATATGTTGACTTTATCCCGTGCCCAGATTGCCCGGATGATCGGCTATATACCGCAAGCCCATAATCCTCCCTTTCCGTTTAAGGTTCTCGATGTAATCCTCATGGGGCGGACGGCTCATCTGGGAATATTTGCCTCCCCGGGTAAAGAGGATCGGAAAATTGCCGAGGAAATCCTTGATATTTTGAATATCCGGTATTTGCGGGATAAGATTTACACGAAAATCAGCGGGGGCGAAAAGCAGTTGGTTTTGATTGCCCGGGCTTTAACGCAAAAGCCGCTGATGTTGGTGATGGACGAACCCACCGCTTCCCTGGATTTCGGCAACCAGCTGCTGGTTTTAAGCCATATCAGAAGATTGGCGGACAGGGGCCTGGGGATTGTGATGGCCTCCCATTTTCCCGACCATGCCTTTCTTTATTCTACGAAAGTACTCTTGCTGAAATCCGGCGGGTTATATGCTGCCGGAACGCCGGCGGAAGTGATTACGGAACAAAACCTTGAGCGTCTGTACGGTGTCAATGTCAAAATTGTGAATACAGGGGTGCAAAACGGCCAAGACAAAAGCGGAGGGAGGGAAGTAAAAGTTTGTGTTCCGGTTTTGCATGCTTCCTGAAGACAAAAGCAAAATAACAGCTTAGGCTGTAGAGGAGGGAAAACAAAATGTTTAAAAAACAAAAGTTTGTATCGGTATTCCTTGTCTTGCTGCTGATTTTTAGCGTGGCTGCTCTTTCCGGCTGCGGCGGCACCTCACCAACCGGTGAAGATCCCGGCGGAGATTCCGGTGAAGAAAATGCTTTGGAGTCTGAAAGTATAACCAGAATAATTACTGATTCGGCGGGCCGTACCCATACGATCCCCAAAGATATCGAGAAAATTTACAGCACCTCTCCGGTTGCCGCCATTTTAACGTATACGCTGGCTCCGGGAAAACTAGCCGGCTGGAATTATGAACTGCGTCCCGCGGAGGTCAAATACATTTTGCCTGAACTGCGTGATTTGCCAAATTTAGGAGGGTGGCAGTCCAAAAGCACAGGAAATATTGAAGAAATTTTGAAAGCGAATCCGGATGTAATTATTTCCATGGGAGATAATCAGACCGAAACAGATATTTCTTCTGCCGACAAACTTCAGGACCAATTGGGAATCCCGGTGATTTTGGTTAAACTACCCCTGCTCGGGATGGACGAGGCCTATGGTTTTATGGGCGATTTGCTGGGAGTTCAGGAAAAAGCAGCAGAACTGGCAGCATACTACCGGGATACTCTTGAGGATGTTCAGGCCAAAGCGGCGCAGATACCCGATAATGAGCAAATAAGGGTGTACTATGCCGAGGGACCCGAAGGTTTGCAGACAGAACCCGATGGTTCCATGCACATTCAGACCCTGGAGCTGGTAGGGGGTTTGAATGTTGCCGCAGATGTGGATGCCGGAGGCAAGGGCGGCCAGAGCCCCGTGTCCTTTGAACAGGTGCTGGCCTGGGATCCCGATGTAATCATTTGCTGGAACAAGAGCAGCGGGGGAGCCTATGAAGAGATTACCACCGATTCACGCTGGGCAGAGCTGAAAGCAGTCCAAAACAAACAGGTTTATGAAATACCGAGTGCTCCATATAACTGGTTTGACCGCCCTCCTTCCGTGAACCGGATTATCGGTTTCAAATGGCTGGGAAACTTGCTTTATCCGGATATCTACACATATGATATAATCGAAGAGGTCAGGGAATTTTATAAGCTATTTTATCATTATGATCTAACGGTTGAGGAAGCCGAGGAGTTGCTGGTTAATTCGCTGAGAAAATAAGTTAACCCATAGGAGAATGCATAAGCTTCGTGATGGAAAATTGGCGCGGACAGGGGGGATGATGGTGTGGCAAAATGCTGATTATTGGGCTATGTCGTGGTCTGAAGAACGCTGCAAATCTTTGTATGGTTTGCAAACGCAAGAGAAGGCGGGCGCAAGTTGGTGGGATAGGCGCTCCGGCGATTTTGCCAAACATACCGGTGGGAAAGATGGGAGTTACAGGCAAGAAAAAATTCTGGATACTCTTGTTCGGAACAGTTTTTTAAACTCTGGTATAGAAGTGTTGGATATAGGCTCCGGACCGGGAAATTATGCTCTCTTAATGGCTCCGCACGTTAAGAGGGTTGTGGCTCTTGATCCTTCACCTAAAATGCTTAAAATAATGGAAAAAAGAGCAGCGGATAAGGGGCTTAAAAATATTGAAGCGGTAGGCCTGACCTGGGAAGAGGTGAATTTGGATAAATTAGGCTGGCGAAAAAGGTTTGGACTGGTGTTTGCCGCTATGACACCAGGGATTCACAATGTAGAAACCCTGCAAAAAATGGTGGATGCGTCTAATAATGGCTGTTTTTATAATGGTTTTAGTTTGAGAGAGGATCATGCCCAAAGAGACTTATGGCGAATTTTTTATGGTGAAGAAATGCCGCCCATACCAGCCGATATTTTTTATGTTTTTCATATTTTATATGCCTGGGGTTACATCCCCATTTTGGAATTGTTTAAACGGCATACGGAAAGGATGGTTAGTCCGGATGAAGCTGAACGGGAATTAGCCCTGCTGATGGAGCCTTACCCGAAGGTTGAAGGATTCCAAGAACGAATCAGGAGCTATATCCGGCAGAAAAGCAGTAACAATAAATTTAACAGGATCCATGACATTATCGAAGGGAACCTTACTTGGACAGTGTCATGACATATATATAGAAAGGAAGATCTAATGCGAACTTATGAAGAGGATTTACAAGCAGCAGTAGCCTATCATGGCCATTTGTGTACAGGAATGTTCTTAGGGGTGAGAATGGCTCGCTATGGCTTACGTTTACTGGGAATTGAAGACCCTCATACCTTTCGAGACTTGATCGCCTATGTGGAAATTGACCGTTGTGCTTCCGATGCAGTTTGCGTGGTTACAGGCTGCACTCTGGGACGGAAACGTCTAAAACTCGTCAATTATGGTAAAATAGCCGCTACTTTTGTAAACTTAGAAACCAAACAGGCTCTGCGGCTTTCTCCGGTCCGGCATATAGAGGTGCCTGATGGTATTGATGGCAAAGAATTTTGGGATGGATTTAGCGATGAAGAACTCTTTAAAGTTGAACAAGTGGAGGTTGATATCTTGCCCCGCGATCTGCCGGGGAAGCCTCTTCATAAAGCCTTATGCTCTCAATGCGGTGAAAGCATTCTGGATGGGCGGGAAGTGAAGAAAAATGGCAAAAGTTTCTGCCAGGGTTGTGCGACCCAACCCTATTATCAAAAAGTATAAAGTATTACGTTAATGTTGGGTTTCTGAAAAAAATATTTCCGTATAGGCAGGGATATTTAACTTATTGCTCGAACACTGTATATGTTTGGAAAGAATAATTTGGATGATGATAAAAGAGAATACGTAACCAAAGGGGCGAAATTTTTAAGAATCCTAATGAAAGGGGGGATCTTTTTTCGTTGTAGTTGTAGTTGTGCAAGCCGATCGGAGTTTCCAAACTGCGGAGGAAAATATTTGAGTGCCGGACAAGAGAAAGGATATTTTTTTACCGTCATGGCCGGTAAATTAAACAAAAGGTAAGTATTTTTACATTAAACAACGGCTATGGTTGCACGTAGTAAAAAAACGAAAGGGTGGGATCGATGGATAATACACAAACAAAATTAATGGATTTTAATATGCCTGGCGGAATAAAATTTTTAGATAAAATATTGGATGGTTACAAGGCTTACCAGACTTTAGCTGCGGCATTGAATTTGAAGCTTTTTGACTGGATAGAGGAAAAAGGCGAGGTCGGCCGCGAGGAGATCATTGATGCTTTAAAAATTAATGGTATGTTTGCCCGCAGTTTTTTGCAATCCCTGGTGGACCTCGGGCTGTTGACCTGCAGCAGCACAGAACAATATGCTAATACCGCTCTGGCGGCCAATTTTCTTGTGAGTAAGAGTGAGCATTACCAGGGGGACTGGCTGCAGTTAAGCGCCGGGCAGAGTAAGGTGTGGGGTAATTTAAGTGCAGTACTTACGGAAGAAAAACTGGAGACGAATACTTTTTCAGCAAGCCCTGATGAGCGATCAAGCAAGGCATTAAATCAGGGTTTGTTAAGGGGCGAACTCCAGGCGGTTACAAAGGCGGTTGCTGCCTGGGAGGGTTTTCCCGAGGCTAGCCGTATATTGGATCTGAGCGGTTCCCAAGGCTTGTACGCAGCCGCTTTATGTCAGCTTAACGAGAAACTAAA
>CAZQXY010000127.1:0-6213 GCA_964597455.1 uncultured Desulfovibrionaceae bacterium | reverse complement strand
CCTTATTATAAGGGTTTTTTGGGAACATAGGTATAAAATTCCGGGAATGCAGGTTTCTATGCTGCCCATAAATGTTCATACTGCAATTGTCCAGAAAATTGTGGGGAATTGAACATTTGGGCCTGGATATGCATATACTAAAACAATTCAAGGCTGACAATTAAGAAAAATAAATATTTATTTTTTTAAAATTTAGCAGGATTTTCCCTCCCGACCGCGAAATTATAATCAATTATTAAGAGATCTTAACAAACTTAATAATTGATAACATACTTTACGGCATTAATCGTTTTTGATTTGTGTCGTTAAAGGGGGAGTTTTATGGGATTTCCGGATCGAGGACAAAAAAAGCATACCGGGCAGACAGCTGCCCCCCGGTATGCTTACGTTTTATTCCTGTTTTTCAGTATTATTCCACTCTGGGGTGTTTTTCAGTATTATATTCAACAGACAGGATACTTCTATGCCGTATATGTTGATGGTGAAGAGATAGGGCTGTTGGAAGAAGAGGAAAAATTGGAAGAAATGCTAATTGCGTTGCAAAAAGAAGCCGAACTGTATTATGAAAGAACTGTAGTGCCGGTAGAGTCTGTTACTATTGAAGAAGTGTTTCGGCCAAAGGAAAATCAGAACGAGGAAAAAGTATTTTCTCATTTACGCTATAGGTTGAGCTATAAAGTGGATTCCAGGATGATAACCATAAATGGGAGGGATATCTTTCCGGTAGCTACGGACGAAGATGTAGAAAAGGTTATAGAATTGATCCAGGTTGCCTATATAACTGATGATGCAAAAGTATCTTTGCAGGAAATTCAAATGGAAGAAAGGATTTCCTCCAGGGAATATTATGCTTACCCTGAAGACCTCTACGATGTTGAGACGGTTGCTGCTTTCCTTTTGAGAGGAACAGATAGGAAAGAGATCTACCTTGTTTCCAGGGGTGATTCCCTCTGGGAAATTGCCAGTAATTATAATCTTTCCGTGGACGACCTTAAAGATGCTAATCCACAGCTGGACGGTGATTTCATCAGGGAAGGGGATGAGCTGAGTCTAATCGTTCCGGAACCGATGGTTAATGTTATTACTGTGGAACGGATGATCCAGGAAGAGAACATTCCCTTCGAAACGGAGAAAATCTATGACAGTGATATGTGGAGAACGCAAACAAAGGTGGTTGAAGAAGGGATCTTTGGCCGTAAGGAAGTGGTATATCAGATAACCCGGGAAAATGGCGAGGAGACAGAACGGCAATTAATTAGTGAAACTGTGATTAAGGAACCGAAAAACCGCCTGGTTGCCAGTGGAATAGCCAATATTCCCTCTAAAGGTACAGGAAGTTTTATCTGGCCGGTAGTCGGCGGAGGAAAGATCTCCTCCGGTTATGGATGGCGAAGCGGGGGATACCATACAGGTTTAGACATTTCTGCACCGTCGGGTACGGCTGTACTGGCTTCCGACAGCGGGGTTGTTGTATATTCCGGCTGGGAGAACGGTTTCGGAAATTCAATAGTTATTTTTCATGGGCATTACTACACCCGATATGCGCATAACTCCCGTAACCTGGCAAAGAACGGACAGGCGGTAAATAAAGGGCAGGTTATCGCAAATGTTGGCTCAACCGGAAGAAGCACAGGGCCCCACCTTCATTTTGAAATTCGAACAGGCAGCAAGTATGGATCGACGGTGAACCCGCTGAATTTCTTCAGCCCTTAGGCTGACCCTCTCTTTAGAATATATCTTGGATAACGTGGCCCTTGCGGCCGCGATTTTTTTTTATAGCAGGAAATTAAAATGGAGTAAACGAATTAAATTAATAAGGAGCCTGGGGGGGAAGCAATTGAACGGAAAAATACTTATTGTTGATGATGAAAAGCCTATTGCCGATATTTTGAAATATAATCTGGAAGAAGAAGGTTTTCAAGTACTGGTAGCCTATGATGGAAAGCAAGCACTGCACCTGGCTTTCCAGGAACAGCCGGATATTATTTTACTTGATATTATGCTTCCTCTTATTGATGGATTCAATGTATGCAGGCAAATACGTCAGAAAATGAACGTTCCGATTATTATGCTGACAGCCAAGGAGACCGAAATTGATAAGGTTCTGGGATTGGAGCTTGGCGCGGATGATTATGTTACCAAACCCTTTAGCGTCAGGGAGCTTATTGCAAGGATTAAAGCTACGCTTCGGCGTGTAAAAATGCAGGCCAATCCGCCGGAAATTTTAAAATGTGGCGAATTAACCCTGGATCTTGGAAAAATGGAGTGTAAAAAGGGAGAAAAACAGGTCGAGCTTACATACAGGGAGTTTACAGTACTGGCTTTTTTGCTGAAAAATGCCGGTTATGTTTTTAGTCGGGGGAAGCTTTTAGATGAAGTATGGGGTTATGATTTTATTGGGGATGTAAGGACCGTAGACGTTACCGTGAGGCGCCTCAGGGAAAAAATTGAGGATGATCCCGGAAATCCGGCCTATTTATGTACTAAAAGGGGTGCCGGTTATTTTTTAAGGAGGCCTGATTAATGCGCTCAGGGATGCAGGGGAAAATAGTAATACTATATTCCCTGTTAATTTTATTTGCGATGCAGTTGAGCGGCGTATATCTTGTTAAATCTCTTGAAAATTATTATCTGCGTAATTATGCAAGCAGCCAGATTGCGCAGGGGGAGCTCCTGGGTAGTTTTATGCGCCGTTATCTGGTTGAAGAGGAACAGCAGGGTGAGCTTATCTCAACGCTCATAGCTGAATTTGGTGGTAGCCTGCAGGGGACTGAAACCATGGTCCTTGATCGTCACGGACGTTTGCTGGGCGGGCCTGAACGAGGATCTTTTTCCTTACTGGGAGAGCGCGTGATTCAAGATGATATCCTGCTAGCCCTTAGCGGTAATAGAGTTGAAGCGGTCCGGGCTGATCCGGAAACCGGAAAGCGGTATTATTTTATAGCTCTGCCCGTTAAAAGCACATCGTCGGTGGTCGGCGTTGTTATTTTGAGGGGCTCTTTGGAGCATATTTACCTTACTTTGAAGGAAATAAAGCTTATGCTAATTACCGGCTGGTTTGTTGTACTCGGTATCGCCGTTGTAATCGGCTTTTTACTCGCCAGGACGATTACTTCTCCGATCAGGGAGGTAACATCAAGGGCAGCCGCCATGGCGGGGGGCGACTTTTCCCAGCTAATTGAGGTGCGTTCCCAGGATGAAATTGGTGAACTGGGGAAAATGTTCAATTTTTTAACGATCAGGCTCCAGGATACATTGAAGGAAATTTCTACGGAGAAAAACAAAGTTGAAGCGATCTTAAATTATATGACCGATGGTATTGTAGCTTTAAACAGGGGAGGTAAGGCAATCCACCTGAACCCCGCGGCAAGGCAGCTTTTAGAACGATCGGGCAATCGGGTGGAACTGGGATTGCCGGGGGAGGAGATTCTAAGCAACTTAGTTAATTCCGAGGAGTTGTCCCAGCTTCTTCAGCAGGTTACCCCTTCAATTAAGGAGGTGCAGGTGGGGGATGAAGGAGATGAAGAGGAAAAAACATTGCAGGTATATTTTGCACCCTTTAAGGAGGACGGTAATCCCCAGGGGATGCTGGTTGTCCTGCATGATGTTACCAGGGAAAGAATCCTCTCCCGCCTGCAACAGGAATTTGTAGCCAATGTTTCTCATGAATTAAGAACGCCGTTAACAACCATTAAGAATTATGTAGAAACCCTTCTTAACGGTGCACAGGACGATCCGGGAGTGCGCTTGCGTTTTCTGGAGGTAGTTGATAAAGAAACAGACCGTATGGTAAAACTGGTTAAGGATCTACTGGTTCTTTCGCAAATGGATTACCAGGAAACAAATTGGTTGAGGGAAAAGTCCGATATAGTCTCGCTGATAAATGAAGTATTAGCTCAAGTAGAGCTGGAGTGCCGGGCCAAAGATATTTACCTGCACGATTCTTTGCCCCGGAGAAAGATTACAGTATTGCTTAACAAGGATAAAATTCGCCAGGTGCTGCTTAATCTTATCGATAATGCGCTCAAATATACCCCCGAAGGCGGGGAGATCAAGGTAAGCGTTTTAAGCAAATATAATTTTGTCTGGATAACGGTAAAAGATACGGGCATTGGCATCCCCGGAAAAGAAGTGGGCAGGGTTTTTGAAAGGTTTTTCCGGGTGGATAAAACCAGATCCAGGGATTCGGGCGGAACCAGGCTGGGTTTGCCGATCGCCAAGCAAATTGTTGAAGCACATGGCGGTTCCATATATTTAAAAAGCACACTGGAAAAGGGGACCGAGGTTACTTTCAGCCTTCCGCTGTCAGAGGGCTAAGGGGTGGTAGTCTTTGTTTGAAAGAATTAAAAGTGGAATGTTATGTCTCCTGATTATTTTAAGCCTGTTTTTAACGTACAGGCTCTGGTTTGACCAGTCTCCCCTGGAGAAGGAATCGAAGCCACAATATGAGGAGGCTTTTTTTACCGCTCCGCCCGCGTCTTCCGGGATTATTCAGCCTGCGCAAATAATTTTTTATAATAATGATCGCGGCCTGCACCTTTATCGCCGGGGCGGCAAGGGGTTCGACCGGCTTTGGAACGGGGGTTTGGCTTTAATAAGAGAAGGGGCGGAGCTCAATAATGCCAAAAGCATCAGCGAAAGCGATCTGGAAAGCCTAACGGCGACGTTCGCCTCCCGGCTTGTTTTTGATTTTGTACCGTCCGTCCCGTTGCTGTTTATGACGGGCGCATCTGTTCCGGGGGATATATCCTTTGAAGGGGCCGTGTTCCTTTGGGATGAGGAGTCGCTGTACGTCATTTTTAAAGGGGAGGAAAATTTGCTTTTACGCCTGGGCCGCACCGCCGATCTGCAAAGAATTTTGCAGGCCCTCCCGGACAGCCCTCACCGGCAGTTGCCGCCGGTGATTGAACTGGCTTGGCCCCGCGCCGGGGAAAATGAAGCGGTTGCGGGGGAGGAAGCGGGCGGGGAGGGGGAAAAGGAAGCGGAGGAGGCCGGAGCCCCCGCGGTAATTGATGAGGGCCGGGATACGGATATCACAGACGGCGCTGCCCAGCCATCCGGCCGGGAAATACAGATCAGGGGGGAAATATACGTCCCCGAAGCCGATATGCAGGCTGCTGAAATCAGCCTGCATGAAGAAGAAATTGATCGCGAACAGCTTGTAAGGGCCTTTTTTATAGATTTGTCACTGGCAAGGCTTATTGAAGAGCGGGACGGGGCTTTATACTATACTGACGGGGGAAAAGGGCTGCGCATTTATCCGTCGGGTTTGGTGGAATTCGCCTTTCCCAGTCTGGAAAGGAACCTGGGCAATATTTCCTATAGCCTGGCGCTGCAAAGGGCGGCGGAATGTTTGAGCCTGTACGGGGGATGGCCCGCGGGCACATATTTAGAGGAGGCGGAGAATAAGGGGAGAAGCTACAGGTTATTATGGGGGGCCACTCAGGAAGGATTGCCCTTCAAAGGTGAGCAAACAGGCTGCGAAATGGAAATAAACGACCAGGGGGTATTTTTTTACCGGAGAAATATCTGTTTGGCCGGAGAAAACCTTTCGGGGAAAATGCCTTTTCGTCCCTATGAAGAAGCGCTTTGCCGGACTCTATCCCTCAATGAACAATTTTTTAAAGAAAACACCCCGGTTCTGCTCTCCCTGGAACCCGTTTATTATATACCTCCCGCGGGGGATCTTGAGAAAGCCATACCCGCATGGTCGGTACATTTTCAAGGAATGGAAAAAAAATTTCTGCACTGGGTTACCCTGGATCCGCTGTAATTTGAAAAGCCCTTTGCAGCGCGCCCGCACTGCCGGAGCAGAACAAATCCAATGCCGGCTTACTTGTAAAGCCGCGAGAATTTGTGAGGTGATTATATGTGGATCTATCCAAGGCAAAAACAGTCCTGATAATTACATTTCTATTTCTAAATATTTTTCTGCTATATCAGATACTTGAAGATGAAAGCGGCGGGCGGTTGGGTTCCTGGGGCCGGGATGAAGAATTATCCCGGCTTGAGATAGCCCTGCAGGAGGTAAATCTGATTCTGGATGTTCCGCTGCCAAAAATTGAAACGCAGGTTGCCCACCTGGTGGCGGAACCATTTCAATTTCAAGTTGAGGATATTATAGATGAATTGCGGAAGTTATTTGGCGACTTGGATAGTGCGGATCTTTCCGTTGTGGAAAAGGCTTTCAGCGAAACGGAGGACGGGAAAAGG
>CAZQXY010000126.1:0-6220 GCA_964597455.1 uncultured Desulfovibrionaceae bacterium | reverse complement strand
GGGAGAGCCCCATCTCCTCGATTAAAATAGGCAGCACCGGAGGGATGGATTGCATGACTATCCCAAAAACAAAAGCCGATAAGAATGCAATAGTTAAAGTTTTATAAAATTTGTTCATCCACTTTTATCTTTCTGTTTTCTATTAATATAATTTAATTAAATTGAATTATTCTGTATTATTTGTATCAGATATACTTGCTTTATGCAAGAAGGTTTTAAAATTTCTTTCGTGTTCTTTCGTGTTCTTTAGTGCCCTTTTACTTTGTTAAGCCGGGCTAAAGGGCACAGGGGGGTGCGGACGAAGCCCGAAGTAGTGAAGGATGATCTCGCAAATCCGCTCTGAGGCCATACCATCTCCATAGGGATTGGCCGCGCGGGCCATGGCGGCATAAGCAGAACTGTCCCGCAGCAGGCCGGAGGCCATTTTAACGATCGCTTCCCGGTTCGTTCCGGCCAGGAGAGCGGTACCCGTCGCCAGTGCTTCAGGGCGTTCGGTAACGTCGCGTAATACCAGGACCGGACGCCCCAGGGCGGGGGCCTCTTCCTGGATCCCCCCGGAATCGGTAAGGATCAGGCAAGAGCGGGCCATGAGGTTATGAAATGAAAAGGCATCAAGCGGTTCCAGGAGGCGGGCTCTGGGGTGTCCCTCCAGGTATTGATAGACCGTGCCGCGTACGGCGGGGTTTTTATGCACGGGAAAAAACAGAAAAGTATCGGGAAAGGCCTGCAGCAGGTCAAGGAGGGCAAGGCAGATCTCCTGCAGCGGGCGGCCTAAATTTTCACGCCGGTGGGCCTCAACCAGCAGGACCCTCGAAGAATCAAAATCAAATTCCCTCAGGAAAGGATCAGCAAATGTAAAACCGGGCTGCACGGTGGTTTTCAGGGCATCGATGACCGTATTTCCGGTCACAAAAATCTTTTCCGGCGGGATGCCCTCCCGCAGCAGGTTTTCGCGGGATATAGCTGTAGGGGCAAAGTGCAGCTCGGCGATGACGCTGTTTATCCGGCGGTTGATCTCCTCCGGGAAGGGAGCGTACTTATTCCAGGTGCGTAACCCGGCCTCCACATGCCCGACCGGGATTTTGTGGTAGAATGCCGCAAGCGATCCGGCCATGGTGGTGGTCGTATCGCCCTGGACGAGCACCATCTGCGGTTTCTCCTGCAGGATTATTTTTTCCAGCCCTTCGAGCGCCCGCGCCGTGATATGGGTCAGGCTTTGGCTTTCTTTCATCAGATTGAGGTCGTAACGAGGCTGTATCTTAAAAAGCGAAAGCACCTGGTCGAGCATCTCCCGGTGCTGGGCGGTGAGGCAAAGAACGGAATTTATCTCCGCAGTATTCTCTAAAAGGCGAATCAGCGGGGCCATCTTGATGCCCTCGGGGCGGGTCCCCACAATACTCAATATTTTTAACTCTCGCATGGTGGATATTCCTTTTTCATTTGGATGTATTATTATTTTGGATATATTTTTATTTATAACCCTTGATTGAAATCCTTATGCGGCTTTTCGGGCTTGCCGGAATAGTGGGAGCCGTTTACCGCAGTTAAGATACCGCTGAGATTATCCAGATTCTTAACCCCCAGGAGAAAGAGGGCAAAAATAACGAGGAAAAGATAATTGGCGATACCGGAAAAATGGTGGAACAGGATTGCGGCAGCGCCAAAATAAATACTGCAGGAATAGAGGACCACAACCGTCTGGCGCGTGGTCAGCCCCATATTCAGCAGCCGATGGTGAATATGGCCGTTGTCCGCCTGGAAAATCGGCTTGTTGTTTCTGAACCGTCTCCACATAGCATAAAAAGTATCCGTGATGGGAAGCCCGAAAACAAGCACAGGTATGACAAGGGTGGTAAAGGTGGCCTGCTTGGTTAAGCCCATAATGGCAAAACCGGCCAGCATAAAGCCCAAAAAAAGGCTTCCGGCATCGCCGAGAAAAATGCGCGCCGGTGAAAAGTTGTGCGGCAAAAACCCCAGGGCGGCCCCGGCTAAAATGAGTGCCAAAACCGGAACCAGGTGGAATTCGTCCCAGGTAAGGGCAAAGATAACCACGGCGGCGATAACGGAAACCCCGGTAGCGAGCCCGTCGACACCGTCGATAAGGTTCACGGCATTTGTAATCCCCACCACCCATAACAGGGTAAGGGGTATGATGAAAATACCCAGGAAAATAATATCCTGAAACGGGAGAGTAATAAACTCAATCCTGATATTATAGGCCAGCAGAATAAGGGCTGCCGCAAACTGTCCGGCAAACTTTGCCTTGTAAGAAAGGCCCCGCAGGTCATCGTAGAGCCCCAGCGCAAAGATCAGGGTGCTGCCCCAAAATAGGCCCCAAAACTGGCCGCCGCCGTCAAAAAAATAAAGTATAACCGCCGCAGAAACCCAGAAGGATACATATATGGCTGCGCCGCCGAGAAGAGGCATCGCCTGACTGTGTATTTTACGTGAATTGGGCTGGTCCATGGCCCCAACCCTGAAAGCTAAGCGCTTGAATAAGGGGGTAAGCAGAAAAGCCAGTCCAAAAGCCAGAGCCGGCACTACAAATTCCAACATAAAATGATTTCTCCTGTCTCTCTGTAAATAATTATGTTTTCTTTTTAAGTATCTTTATCACACTAAACTTCTTGATCACAGCGGTAAATCCCTTCAACCGGCCCAAGGTAATCTTTGCCAGTAAGCCGGCACTCTATAAGCTGGCACTCTAAATGATATAAACGTATTGCAGGGGATTTTGGTTGCGCTGTACAAGCCATATTATCTTATTATTTTTAAAAAAAGGCAAGCTTAGTTTTTTGCTTCTGTTTTTTGCTTCTTTTGCTTTGTGTTTTTTCGCTAGTATTTTTTTACTTTTTTTTGCTTTTCCTTTAGCGGACAACAAATTCAACCCGGCTGTTGGTGCGAATATCAAATAACCCCTCCTCGCAGATCCGGAAAAAAGGGATGGCAGGGGAAGTCAAGGTCATCATGGTCAAATACGTATTGGGAAGGGGAGAACCCAGGCCGGCGGCCGCTTCCTGGAGCTCCTCGCCTTGCCGGAGAAGCTCTTCAACCGGAGAATCGCTTAAATAACCGCCGATGGGCAGGGGAAGCTCGGCCAGAACCCGGCCGTCAGCACAAACAACCGCTCCGCCCTGCAGCTCGATCACCCTGTTGACCGCCAGCGCCAGATCCTCGTCGGCAGCTCCGATCGCTACAATATTTGTGAGGTCCCAGCCCATGCTGGTCGCGATCGCACCCTTTTTCAATTTAAAACCCCTGATCAAGCCCACAAATTGCTTTCCGGGGGCAGCCTGAAAATCAATGCAGGATATTTTCAGGAGATCCCTGGCGGGGTCCGCCTCAATCCGCCCGCCGGCAAGCGGTACTGTGCAGCGTGTCTCCTGCGTTACCAGTTCCGCAACCTGATCGATAACCCTGACCTCTATGGAACCGGTTGCAGGGTCTGCCGTGGCGCCTGCTCCGGGAACGTCTGGAGAGCCTTCACCGGGAGAACCTACATTTCCCGCAGGGGAGCCTTCACCGGGAAAGCCCTCACATCCCGCCGAAGAGCCTTCGCCTCCAGCGGGGAAACGTTCACCGCAGGAAACCCGGATCAAAAAATCATCCGGTGAATATTTTTTTGTCAGCTGGATCGAACGGCGTGTCCACCCGGGGAAAACATATTTTTTCGGCTGTACAAGCAGTTCCCTCTCCTGCGCAATAACCTGCCCGTTGCTGATGACATATTCCGCTTTGATGTGTTGCAGGTCCGGAAGCACAACAATATCGGCATATTTGCCCGGAGCAATCCCGCCGATACGGTCATCCAGGCCGAGGTATTTGGCGGGATTGATGGTTACCATCTGAATAGCGGTGATGGGATTAAACCCGAGGTCGATGGCCTTTTGCAGTACGGCCTCCATATGACCTTTTTCGATCAGCTGTCTGAGGGCTATGCCATCTGTAACCAGAGCAAGGTTCTGCAGGTCGACCTTCATATCCTTGATCCTGGAGATATCTTCGAGATCCTGGCGGGTTTCCCCCTCCCTGGCCAGGACGTACAAACCCAAGCGCAGCCGCTCGAGCACTTCCTCCGCTGTAATGGGCTCGTGGCAGGAGTGAATGCCGCTGGCGGCGTAGGCGGCAAGCTTAATGCCCTTCGCCCCGGCGGAATGGCCGGCAACTATTTTCCCGGCTTGAATTGTTTCCTGGAAAAGTTCAAGCATCCGGCGATCCTCTGCCACCACCGGCTGCCAGTAGGCTTCCCCCAGCCCCAGGACATCATCACGGCGGAGCAGTTCTTTGAGCTGTTCTCTGTTAATTATTTTTTCCCCGGACCCGGAACTGAGGGTAAGCATAGGCGGGATAACGCCATAGATCTTCACCGGCTGGTTTCTGCATGATTCCAGGTATTCAATAATTCCCCGGAATCCGAGCGGGAAGGATACCTCAATCAGCTCGGTGATAATGGTAGTCGTGCCCCCCCTCATGGAGTAGCGAAGAAACTCGCCGGCCAGGCAGTAGAAGCACATATGCGCGTGGGTGTCGATAAATCCGGGAACGAGCATTTTCCCCGCGGCATCGATCACGGCGGTTTCAGGCCCCACCATCTCCCCGGCTCTTTTTCCCACGTAAGCAATCCGCTCCCCCTTGACGGTTACCCCGTACCCTTCCAGCAGTTCCCCGGTATAAACATTGACCAGTGTCCCGTTTACAATCGCCAAATCAGCCTTCTCCCGACCGGCAGCTGTTCTGATTAATTGTGTTCTTTCCTGTAAATTCATTACTGACACCTCTCTTTATTGGGACGGTTCTTGCTCTTGCCTTTTTAGAACCTTTAAATCTTGCTTATCTGTTGTATGCTCTCCCCTAATCGTAATGGCTAAAAAGTTTGAAAAGCTTGAACGTTTCTGGATCTTGTTCTCAGTTCCTCGATGTAATCCGCTGCTCCCGCTAAAAAAGCCGTTGCTCCCTCTAAAAAAGCCATTGCCCCCGCTATTGAAAGTATATTCAGCCTGATTCACAGTGCGCCGGCTGACAGAAGGGGAAAAATGCTGTTTATCCCTGGTTTAACGTTGTGACTTTTACTTGTTGGGATTTCTACTTTAAATATATGGGGTTGCTGTAAATCCAGGGGAGAGATCTCCCCAGCAGAGTACGGCGGTACACCTCCACGCGATAAGTTCCCGGTTCCGTTACCTTGAAACGCATCTCCTGCCGGCGGCTTTCGTGGAGAAGACGGCCGTTTTTAATAATGCGGGTCAGGCCCCGCGGCGAAGGAGAAACAATGTGCAGGCCGATAGATCCGGCGGATAATGAAAAAGGCAACTCCTGCCCCATGGAAACTTCGTCTTTATCGCCATTACCGGCAGTAAACCGGAACCCCCGGGTACGGCCCAGGTAATCGCTGCCGATGAAAAAACGCCCTGCGCGCAGGGCATCAAAAACCTGCCCCCGCGCCCGGTCCGCCTCTGCATGCAGCTCTTCCTCCAGAAGGATATGCGTGTTCAAGGTGCGGAAAAGAAAATCGTACGGAAATATTTTTAGCTTAAAGGGGCCAAACCGCACCTTAATCCCGTGGGCATCGCTGCCTGCAAAGGCCACCAGAGGCCGCTCGCGGCTCAGCGAATCCCAAAGGGCAAGACCCTGAGGATCGGGATAACGGGCTCCCCTGTAAGGGTCGATAAAATACCAAAAAAAGGCCTGCAGCTTGTTACGGAAGGCAGATCTCCAAAGGGAGCCGAAATTCCAGATCTCCAGACCTGTAAAGCGGCTTACATCCCACTTGTCCCAGGGATAAAAATTCCCCTGCAAAAAGATCGGATTGCTCTTCTCAACGGGATGAGCCAGGTAACCGAATCCCCCCAGGCCATTGACCGCATCGATGACCTGCTGGGGGTCCTCCTCGTTCTGGGGAACTTTTTCCCGGACTCCAAATGCCAGATAGTGGTTTTTGCGCATATTTATCTCAGTGCCGAAAAGAACAAGGACGTCTTCATGCCGGCCTTCCAGCCCCCGGTCCAACCCTTCCAGGGTGTTGTGGTCGGCAATAGCGATAAAGTCGAGACCTGCTTTTGCGGCATCTGCAGCAATCTCCGGCACTGTAGCGCTGCCGTCGGAAAAGGCGGTGTGGATATGCAAATGGCCGGTATATTCATGCTCATTCATTTTCGAGTTCCTCCTGAAGCAGGGGGACGGTTCCATCGTCTTCCATTTTTCAAGCGGTGCGGGGACATTC
>CAZQXY010000125.1:0-6362 GCA_964597455.1 uncultured Desulfovibrionaceae bacterium | reverse complement strand
CTGGGGACACGAGGATTTTCAGTCCTCTGCTCTACCGACTGAGCTATCTCGGCATATGTATGGCGGAGCTGACGGGGGTCGAACCCGCGATCTCCGGCGTGACAGGCCGGCATGTTTGGCCACTACACTACAGCTCCACCTCGAAACATAGTATACACAATTATAATCGAAAAGTCAACTCCCTGAGCAGATAAATAAAAACTTAGAATAGGATGTTAAAAGTAAAAAATAGCGGGCAGGAAAGAAGACGCAGGAGCGATTAAGTATTATTAAAAGTAACTGCTCAGTCATCTGTTACACCGCGAAGCAGGGGGACGGTTCCATCGTCTTCCATTTTTCAAGCGGTGCGGGGACACACCTCTTGCAGAGGAATGTCCCCAAGTCCTTCGCTTCGCTCCGGAGACGCTCGAACCGCCCCCGCAGCTTCACCCGCAGCTTCACTTATATTAAAGTTTTCTTTCCGCCGTTGCATAATATATAAGGCTTTGCAGCTCAATACTCAGGTCTACATTGCGAACATGAACATTTTCCGGGACGCGCAATTTTACAGGAGCAAAGTTAAAGATAACATTGATACCACTTTCAATAACCTTTTCCACTACTGACTGGGCATGTTCAGCAGGAACCGTCATCACAGCTACCTTAATATCGTATTTATCAACGATCTCCTTAAATTTGGAAATATCAATTATTTCAACATCAAGTATACTCTGGCCGACGAGAGAAGCATCTATATCAAATGCGGCAACCACATTCACATAAGGATTTTTTTGAACGTTGTAACGGATTAGTGCAATACCCAGGTGCCCGGTGCCGATAACTGTTATATTGGTTTGTTCATCCAGGCCAATGATTTTGAGGATTTTTTCTCGCAGGAATACAGTATTATAGCCGCTGCCCCGGGTTCCGAAAGCACCAAAGACAGCCAGATCCTTCCTTATTTGTTCAGCAGAAAAACCGGTCTCGTCACCTAGTTCTTTCGATGATATTATTTCTACATCATTGATAATAAGATTATCAAGTATACGCAAATAAACAGGCAGACGCCTGACAACCGACTTTGGCGCATATTTATGAACCATTGCTGCCTCCCGATTTATTTTTTAATATGGAATTTTCCAATAAGTTTACCATACCTTCCAAATCATCTTTAAAAAAAACTGGAAGAGTTTCCGGCACAATATTTAGCAAAGCGTCTCTGTCTTCCTCCTGATTATAGACTATTGCATGCAACTGTTCCGGATTGATATCCAATTTTCCTTTTGCACTTGACCAGATCTCGATTTTGGGGTAATCCCATCGTTTATAGCCTTCCAGTATTGCACAATCGACATCCCCGCAAAGAGGAATTATCTTTTCAGGCAGAGTATCCCTATCTACCCGGCGAAAAATACTCAGCCTTAATGGCGACGAGAGCACTACTGTACTGCTTCCCTCTTCAAAAAAATAGGAAGTATCGCTTCCGGCTTTATCCACATCACCGTGGTCCAGGGGATCATGTTTGATTACCGCCACTTTATAGCCCCTTAATCGCAACTCTTTTACAAGTTTCCGGATATATGTCGTTTTACCGGTATTGCTATGACCAACTATAGAAAACATCGGTACCAATTCCCAAATACCTCCTCTTTTTAAGTCTATTATTATCCATCACCATCCATCTCCATGGGCATTTCTTGTGTTTCCCATTACTTGCTTTTATAATCAACAAATGCTAAACTTAACGAGAAAAAATGCGCTGCTAATCTAGAGGAGCCGCTCAAGAACAAGCAAGGAGGGAGGATCGTTAATCTGGTTAATAATTGCATAGCAGAGCACTGTAAAATGCTCCTGGTTTAGATTACGGCAATAATTTAGAAGGGCATCCTTTTCTTCCCCACCCCCTTCATGACCATCGTAAACTACCATGGTAACAATTCCGCCGGCGCAGAGCAACTGCAAGCTTTTTGCAAGCGCTTTTATGGTAGAATCAGGGCGGGTAATAATTCTATGGTCACCTCCCGGCAGGTAACCGAGATTAAACATTACAGCTGCGACTCTTTCATGAACATGGTTATCCAGATGTTCATGGCCTGATTGAATCAGGTGCACTCGATCCGCCAAATTTCTCGCTTCCAGACGCCGGCGCGTGTTTGCCAGAGCTTCGGGCTGAATATCAAAGGAAAATACTTTTCCTTTTTCACCAACAATTTCGGCCAGGAATATAGTATCATGACCGTTACCACATGTTGCATCTATTACCCGATCTCCATCTGAAACACAGGAGGAAATATATCTCCTGGCCATCAGGACAGATTTATTAATAGCGGCCATATTCTCCCTCTTTAGATTCGAAATATTTAATTTCTATTACTTCTACTTCGTGAGGTGTATAACCTAGAATGAAAAGAAAAATAATTAGTTTTCTGGCAATGCTTTGCTTGATTAATGTATTCATGCTTACTTTTTTCTTAGCGGGCTGTAATACCGCATCTGAAGAACCTGCCAATCTCGAAGAAGAGGAAAACTCCGATATTGAATTAGAGAATCCCGAAATTATTGAGCCGCTCCCGGAGGATGAAAGAGACCCGTCTCCCTACACTGGGCTTCCTGTTGACGAGATATTTGGCCGCCCTTATGCAATTATGATCGATAATCTGCCCGCGGCCAGGCCCCAGTCAGGATTAAAGGATGCAGAACTGGTTTATGAAGTTCCTGTAGAAGGAAACACCACACGTTTTATAACCTTCTGGCTAACGCCTTATGAAAAAAATATCGGGCCCGTCCGCAGTGCCAGACCATACTTTGCATACCTTGCGAAAGAACAGGACGCCATCCTGGCACATTGTGGATATTCGATCCATACAGAAGCAGTTATTAAAGAAATTAATTTAAAACATATAGATGAACGTTATAACCCGCTGTATTACAAAAGAGAAAAAAGCAGAAACATGCCTCATAACTTATATACGAACCTGTCCAGACTGAGCCAGGGTGCAGAAAAATTCAACTATCTGCAAACTGAGGATGTAACCGCTGCCCCATTTTTCAATTTCGGGGAGAAGCAAGCACCCGGGGCTATTATATCACAAATTTCCATAAGCTTCATCTCACACAATCTTGTGGAATACCGCTGGAACCCGCAGGGGACGTATACCCGTTACAATGAAGGCAGCCTGTTTGTTGATGCCAACGACGGTGAAGCGGTTGAGGTTAAAAACATCATTGTTCAATTTGTCGATCTTAAGACATTTACCGACGAAGGCCATTTGAATATCACTCTGCTCGGAGAAGGAAACGGCCTCTATTTTTCAGAAGGCAGTGTGCAGGAAATTATCTGGCGAAAGGACAGTTACAGCAAAAGAACGCGTTTCCTGGAAAAAAACGGCGAGGAAATTAAATTATCAAAGGGAAATACCTGGATCCATCTTGTTCCCCAGTATGGCAAAGTAGAATGGTCTTTTTAAGGTAAAATGGTCTTTTTAAGGTGAACTTTTCAGGATGGGCTTTTTAAGACAGCTTTCAGGTCCAAATCATTTCCTTTTTCTCGCGCTGACCCTGTCCCTGTTTCTTGCTAATGAACAAGTTTCCCTGGGGATCCATGCTGGCATATAAAGCATCCTTGAATGTTAGATTGCGTTTTTTAAATTCATCCTCCAACCAGGAACGGCTGAGATTGAGATAATCCAGATTTTCCTGAATGACCTCGCCGTCTAATACAAGAGAAACAGGGATATCTTCGTGTAATGGAGTAATATTTAAATCTTCCAGGGTTACCGGTCTTTTCATACTTTTTACCATTACGGTCAACTCTCCGGTTGTTTCAAGGACTGCATATTCTACATCGGAAATGTTAAAAACATCTTTCTCGCGCAGCTGTCCCATTAAATCATTGATATTATACCGTTGCCTGCGCATTTCCTTATCCATGATCTCTCCCCTGAGAATTAGAACACTTGGGCTACCGTCAACAATACTTCTTAAAGATTTAAATTTTAAACATAAATAAGAAACTAAAACCTCTGCACTTACAAGAACTAACATGGGAAGTAAACCTATATATAGTGGGGCTTTCAAATCTTGTAATGGGAAAACCGCCACTTCGGCAATCATAATCGCTACAACCAGGTCAAAAGTTGAAAGCTGACCCACTTCTCTCTTGCCCATTAAACGCATTAAAAACAAAACAGAGAGATAGATAATTAATGTCCGCCATACAATGCCAATAATGGTCAATGGTTATCACCCTTTTTATTTTCCCCCGAGGGGGCTTTAAATACAAAGGGTATTATATCCTTTCCTCAATATGGGATGTTACTCATGGGATGTTGCTCAAATATGGGATGTTGCTCAGTAATGCGGGATGTTACTCAATGTATTTCTTTGTCAAGATTAATGATCTGGACACGCGTATCCAGGTCAATAAAATTGATTACTTTTCCCATAAGCCTTTCAATGTAAGCCTTCTCATTGCTTACAACCGTAAAACCTATTGTTGACCTTCTTATTATATCCATGTGTCCAACTTCAGCAATAGAAATATTAAAGCGGTTTTTTAACCTCTCTACGATGCTTCTGATTACTTGCCTTTTTTCTTTTAAGGAATTGCCATCCATTAAATGCAACTCCAGCTTGCAAATACCTACAAACATAACTCAATTTATGCCGGCCGTTTCGTTTAACAGGCAGGAAAAGGCTGACTCCTCCTTCCGCTTTCGCATCGAAATCATTAAGTCATCCTGATGGATATTCATTTTTTTGTATCTACACAATCACCATATTTCGTATCCACATAATCACCATATTTTCCAATTAAACTCAATATAATACAATATACCACAAAGTCATTTAATGAAAAAGCTTTATTGTGCGGCGGTTTTCTATAAAGCGAAAAAAATCATCGTCGCCGCGCCTGGTTTTTTGCCAAGGCTGAGTATATTTTTCCTTAATAACGGTAATGATATTTGCGGAAAGGAGGGATATTCTATGATGAACACATTTCATATTATTCACCTGATTTTAGGAATATGGTTGGCAATAGTTAACTTTTCACCAGTTATGAGTTCTACAACCCTGGTCTGGAATAACGTTATTATAGGAGTCATTGTCGCTGTATACAACGCATACTACCTTTTTGCACGAAAAGACGTGGACGTCCACCAATCTTAGATGCGTTATTTTCAGACAGTCGTCCCCATTTTTGTTCTTTAAACTGTAACACAGGTGACCCAATAGCGCCACCTGTGTTTTTCTTCTTAAAAACTAACGGTGCTTAAAATGAGCTTCTTTTTTTTCCAGGAATGATAGCACCCCCTCGCGGGCATCCTCCGTTTTAAAGGCTCTATCGAGCAGTTCTCTTTCTACTGTTAAGCCTTCTTCCAATGAGGAACATATTCCCCTGTTAACCGTTTCCTTAATAAGCCTTACAACAATACCTGGCCGGGAAGCAATCCGGTGCGCAAGTTTTTTGGTAACGGAAAGAAGTTCGCTGTGCGGAACGACATGGTTTACCAGGCCGATGTACGAGGATTCGGAAGCGGTAAGCGGATCACCCAAAAAAAGCATTTCCTTGGCCAGAGACGTGCCGATCAGGCGGGGGAGCCTCTGCGTGCCTCCCCCGCCGGGGAATAACCCCAGTTTAATTTCAGGTAACCCCAGCAGAGCTTTTTCTGAGGCTATTCTGATGTCGCAGGCAAGGGCAAGTTCCAAGCCGCCCCCCAGCGCATAACCATTAATCGCTGCCAGCGTGGGAATAGGCAAATTTTCCAGGCGATTGAATGAATCATGTATTTTTTTAGTATACAAGAGAGATGATGCGGAATTACTGATTATTTCAGCAAGATCTTTAATATCTGCACCCGCCATAAAAGCTTTTTCACCTGCCCCGGTAACAACCATTGCCCTACAATCATTATTAATGTTTATCTCTTTGAGGCATTCATCGAACAGCTCAATAACTTTGATGCTCAAGACATTCATGGGAGGGTTATCAATCACTACAACAGCAATATCATCCTCCCGTGTCCAGTGAACTAATCTTTCCGGCATAATAAAATTCTTCCCTTCAAATCATTTTGATATTTTGGCAGTGAGCTTTATATTCAAGAAGTTCTTTTTATATACCTTCCATAATCTTTAAATTACAACATACCGATTAATCTGTTTGTGTTTAATCTGTTCCTGTGACATTTTTGTGCCTTGCCTCTCATAGTGACATTTTGCCCAGATAATTAACAAGGTGACATTATCACAGATTAATCACAAAACTTTCTACCGTATCTTGATTATTCATTTTTTATATGCTAAAATATAAATTGAAAGAAAGCGAGTCGGGGTGGCGGAACAGGCAGACGCGCACGTTTGAGGGGCGTGTGGTTACACCG